>UROJ01000045.1 GCA_900549335.1 uncultured Collinsella sp. | reverse complement strand
GGTAGCAGTACTCATATTTAATGTTTTTTGACCAGCGGGTCTCCCTGCCTTAGCAAATCTAAGGCAAAACGGGCTCCAGACCGCTGAATCATGCCACATAGGGCACGCCCGCAGTCCGGAACCCGGTCCAAATTGAGTTATTGCGCTGCGTTAGACCAAGACACCCGACAGGATCTCGATCAGACTGTCCACGTCGGCTTCCTCGCAGACGAGCGGCGGCAAGAAACGCAGCGTATGAGCACCCGTAGCGTTAATCACGGCACCGGCGGCCAGCGCGCGGGCAACAATATCATGTGCGTCGCCCGCGGCATCATCCAAATCACAGCCGAGCATCAGGCCACGGCCACGCACCTCTACCACATGCGGAAGCTTAGCCAGCGCCTGCTCCATATAGGCACCCACCTTGGCAGCATGCTCGGCATAATCGCCGCGCACAAGCGCGGAGAGCGTCGCGGCACACGCCGCGACGGCCAAGCAGCTACCGCCAAAGGTCGAGCCGTGGTCGCCCGGCTTAAACACGTCGGCAATCTCCTTCTTTGCCACGACGGCACCCATGGGTACGCCGTCGGCAATGCCCTTGGCAAGACTCATAATGTCGGGCTCCACGCCATAGGTCTGGAACGCAAACGGCTTACCCGTGCGGAAGATACCGCACTGGACCTCGTCGGCGATAAGCACGGCGCCCACTTCGTGTGCTAGGTCGCGCGCTGCCGCCATAAACTCCTCGGTCATGGGGTGCACGCCACTCTCACCCTGGATCGGTTCGAGCATCACGGCACAAATTTCGCTCCCCAGCTGCTTAAAGATCGCACGCAGCTCATCGACATCGTTGGGCGTGCAGGCCACAAAGCCACCCGGCAGCGGACGGAAACTATCCTGCAGCCAATCCTGCATGGTGGCGGCAATGGTCTCGAGCGTACGGCCGTGGAAGCCGCCGCGCATGCACACGATGGTGTTGCCGCCGTTACCGGCACGCTTGGCGTACAAGCGCGCGAGCTTCATCGAGCCCTCGTTGGCCTCGGCGCCGGAATTGGCAAAGAACGTCTCCCACACCTGCTCGCCCGCAGCCGGGGCACCAAGAGCAGCTGCCGTGGTCTCATCGCCGGCGGCAATGGCATCGGCAAGCACGCGCGCACCATCTACGTCGTCGTTAGCAAGCTTGGACAGCAGCGCCGCGACCTGTCCACGCTGCTCGATGTAGAAGTAATTGGAGACATGCATGAGCTTTTTGGTCTGTGCCTCGAGCGCCGAGAGCACAGCCAGGTTGCCATGACCTAGGCTGCACACGCCGATGCCGGCAAGAAAGTCGAGGTACTCACGGCCATCGTCGCCGGTGAGCTTCATGCCATGGCCCTCGACAAACTCGACCGGAGAGCGGCCAAAGGTATGCATAACGTAATGGGATTCAAGCGATTGCTGAGCTGCAAGTGACATGGGATGCCTTTCGTTGAGCGCCGGACGGCGCGGGGCTATGGATGCAGGAATGGGGCGGCTGCGGGTCAGCTAGACCGTCTGAAGCTTCTCGACCTCGTCGAGGTTCTCGGTCAGACGCGCAGCAAACGTCGAAAGCGGATGCGGATGCGTATCGAACTCGTAAGCCATCTCGGTGGAATGGATCACGGTACCGACGCCGGCATCGGTCAGCAGCTCCAGCAGCAGCGAATGCGGCGTAGTACCGTTAATGATGTGGGCACGAAATACGCCGCCGGTAAGCGCATCGACGGCCGCACGCAGCTTGGGAATCATGCCCTTATCGACCTCGCCGCCGTAGAGCATTTCGTTAACCTCGTCGAGCGTTAGGTTGGAGATAAGCGAGTCCTTGTCGCTAAAGTCCTTGTACAGGCCATCGACATCGGTCAAAAAGATCGCCTTATGCGCGTGGAGCGCCGCGGCAACGGCACCGGCGGCGGTATCGGCGTTGATGTTGAAGAAACCGCCGTCCTCCCCCGCCGCGACGGTGGCGATGACGGGAATGTACTCGCTATCGAGTAAGCGCTCGATATAGTCGGTGTTGACGTGCGTCACTTTGCCCACGCGACCGAGCTCGGGGTCGAGCGGCTCGGCGATGAGCGTGCCGGCATCGCTGCCCGACACGCCCACGGCCAGGTTGCCGTGGTGGTTGATGGCAGCAACCAGCTCCTGGTTAACCTTGCCGCCCAGCACCTCGCGCACGATATCCATAGTCGCCGGCGAGGTCACGCGCTGGCCGTTCTTAAACTCGACGGGAATATCGTAATGGCTCAGCGCCTCGTTGATAGCCTTGCCGCCGCCGTGCACGATGACGGGGCGCATACCGATGATCTTGAGCAAAACGATGTCGCTCATCACGTCGCGGCGCAGCTGCTCATCAACCATGGCGGCTCCGCCATATTTGATAACAACCGTCTTGCCGGTCAGGTTCTTAATCCACGGCAGCGCTTCGAACAGCAGCTGCGCGGTTGCTTCGTTGGATTCGCTCGAACGACAATCGCGTGCGAATTTCATAATCTGCCTCGTCTTTCATATCGTTATCGCGCCGTGCTCCGCTGTCCGCAATCGCGGCAAGATACGCAGCGTGCCCGGAATCTAGGAACGGTAGTCGCCGTTGATGGAGATGTACTCATGCGTGAGGTCGCAGGTCCACACGGTCGTTGCCGCGTCGCCTGCGCCCAGGTCGGCCGAGATCACGATCTCTGGCGCCTCGAAACGTCGTAGAGCCTCGTCCTCGTCAAATGGAACAGTCAGACCGTCGCGACAGACGGGCATGCCCATCATGTCGATGGAAACGTCTTCCTGATTAAACTTCACGCCGCACTTGCCAAGCGCCATAGCAACGCGACCCCAGTTGCAGTCGTGGCCGGCGATGCAGGTCTTAACGAGCGGCGAGTTGGCAACGGCACGGGCGGCGATATCGGCTTCCTCGTCGTTCACGGCGCCGGTAACGTTGACCGTAACAAGCTTGGATGCGCCCTCGCCATCGGCGGCGATATTGCGTGCCAGGCTCTCGCACACCTCGTGCACGGCAAATGCCAACTCGTCGAAGGCATCGGAGCCCTCGACGATAGGCTCGGCATCTGCGGCAGCGGCACCGGAGGCAAGCATGATGCAGGTGTCGTTGGTCGAGGTGTCGGAATCGACCGTTACCTTGTTAAAGGTCTGCTTGACGGTCGAGAGCAGCAGGGCATGAAGTGCCGCAGGCTCGACGGGGGCATCGGTGGTGATAACTGCGATCATGGTGGCCATGTTGGGCATGATCATGCCCGAGCCCTTGCACATTCCGCCTACCGTATAGACATTGCCCGCATGACCCGCAGCCTCACTGACGTAGGACACGGCGTACTCCTTGGAGTGCGTGTCGGTCGTCATGATGGCGCGAGCGGCATCGGCGCCACCGTGGGCGGAGAGCGCCTCGTAGGCAGCAGGAATGGCGGTCTCAAACGTGTCGATCGGCAGAATCTGGCCAATCACACCCGTGGAGGCAACCAGAATCTGCTGGGGCTCACAGCCGATGACCTGCGATGCGATGCTGCACGTCTCGCGCGCGCATGCAAGGCCGGTCTCACCCGTAGCGGCGTTGGCATTGCCAGAGTTGACCGAAACGCCGGCGATGATACCGTAGCCCTTGTCGGCACCGCCCAGGTTGGCACGGCTCACCTGCACGGGCGCCGCGCAAAAGCGATTGGTGGTAAACACGCCGGCACCGGGACAGGGTTTATCGGGCACGACGAGCGCGTAATCCAGACGCTCGGGGTTCTTGCGGAACCCAGCGTGGATGCCTGCAGCCTTAAAACCAGCCGCAGCCGTAACGCCACCCTCGACGGCGCGAATCTTGATATCAAACAGCTCGGTATTCATCGTCTTTATGACTCCTTATGTCAAACAAAAAACGGACATCGGTTGGTGCGCCATGCCAGTCGTGATCATGAGACCAGCTTAAGAGTGGCGCCCCACTCGATGCCCGACTACCAAATCGTTAACAATCGAATGTGCTACACCGGGCACGCCACTGTGGGCAAGCCTCGTCGCTCGTCAAAGCCAAAGACGATATTGGCGCACTGGACCGCTTGGCCCGCAGCGCCCTTGCACAGATTGTCGATGGCGCCCGTCGCCACCAGCACGCCCGCGCGTTTGTTGAACGCAAGGCCAATCTGGGCGGCGTTGGTGCCGACGACCGAAGCCGTCTTGGGCTGCTGGCCGGCATCGAGCACGCGCACGAAGGTGCGTCCAGCGTAGAACTGCTTGTAATAGTCGACGACATCCTCAAGAGCCAGGGAGTCGATGGCCTGCGGCGTGAGCGGCAGCGTCACCGTGGAGAGCAGGCCGCGCTTGAGCGGTGCCAGGTGCGGGGTAAAGACGACGCGATCGGTCAGGCCAAGGATTTGCTCAATCTCGGGCGTGTGGCGATGCTTGCCCACGCCGTAGGCCTCCAAGTTCTCGTCGGCGCTGCAAAAATGCGTACGAGCGTTGCAGGACTTGCCGGCACCCGTCACACCGCTGATGGCATCAACGATCACGGGGCCGCTCTGGGCAACCCAGCCAGCGCGCACGGCGGGCGCGGCGGCAAGGCTCGTTGCGGTGGGATAGCAACCGGCGCAGGCGACCAACACGGGCTTTCCGGTGGCATGGTCGGATGCGGCGGTCTCCAAATCCTGGGAGAACAGCTCGGGCAGACCGAAAGCGCGGGTCTTGAGCAACTCGGGGCTCGTGTGCTCGGCGGCATACCAGGCCTCAAAGGTGGCTGGATCGCTCAGGCGATAATCGGCCGAGAGGTCAATGCAGGAGACTCCCGCGGCAAGCAGGGCGGGCACCTGAGCCATGGCAGCCGTGTGCGGCACGGTCAAAAATACCGCGTCGCAGTTCTTGAGTTCGGGGGCATCATGCGTCGTGAAGACAAGATCGCTTACGCCGGTGAAGCTCGGGTACACCGCAGACAACGGCTGGCCGGCATCGGCGTTGGACGTAATGGCAACAAGTTCAAACTCGGGATGGCCGAGCACGAGGCGAATGAGCTCGGCTCCGGCATATCCAGCCGCGCCGACGATTCCAACCTTCAAAGACATATCAGACTCCTTGTCTGCGATTTATGCACCGATGCGCATTTCGCAGCGGTCGTTATGAAGTGAGTTGAAACTTTAGCACCAAAAGATGCATTTACACGTAAATGGCTTGCATATTCATGCATTGAAACATTCCCGACACATTCGCTTGAAGGAATTGACAAATAGAGCGGGCCCCGTATTGACCGGCACTCCTTACGGTGCCGGGCAACACGGGGCCCGCCCATGCGAAAACTAAGTTGTTAGGATGAGCCAGCTGGCTAGAGCTCGACCGGCACCCATTCGTCGTGATTGCAGATAAAAGCCTCGGGATCTTCGACGCTAAAGAAGACGAGCGTGGGGTCGTTAGGCCCCTCATAGTGCTCGCCCAGGCGCTCTAGATGCTTCCACCCGGCTTCGCGCATTTCGTCTAAAGCCCGGTCATCCAAGCCGGCACGCCCGCGCAAGATGAGCCAGCCATGGCCCGGCCACCAACTCGTGGCCTCAAAGCGCTGGTTTTGCAGCAGTTCCTGCCACACATCTTTAGTGCGCGCTGTCACAAACCACAGCTTGCCGTCCTGAATCTGTGCAAACGAGAACGGACGCACATGTGGCTGCCCGTCCACGCTCGTCGCCAAGTACCACGCCGGCACCGACGTCAGATACTCCAACACCGTATTCAATCCGTCCACGTTTCCTCCTGTACTAGCCAGTTTGAGAGCCTGGTTTGTGTGAGCTAAAGCTCCAGGCGCTCCTCGCTGCCGTCGATATCACAGAAGCGGGCGGCGATATTTCGCACCGAGAAAAACGCAAGGCGACCGTCGTTGGCACTATCGTGTTGCTCGCCGATGCCCACCATGTGCTTAAAGCCGGCTTGGCGCACCCGGTCGCTCACGACCGCGTCGTCCTCGAGCGCGGCCTCGCCGGTCAGCACGATCCAACACTCCCCCGGTTTCCAACCCGAAACCTCAAACTTGGGGTTCGCGCTGAGCTCGGCCCACACGTCCTTATCGCGCGAGGTGCAAAACCACAGCTTGCCATCATCGACCATGGCAAACGAGAACGGCCTCACGCGCGGCTGATATCCGTCCGTCACGTCGATCGTGGCGAGATACCACGCCGGAATACGCCTAAGATACGAACAGGCGCGCTCGAGCTGCGCCGTGCGATCGTTGTCGGTCATAGGGACCCCTTTCCTGCGCTCGAATCGCGCCTAAACAAGTTGAAGATTGATGACGATGACGCAGATGAGCAGCAGCGTCGTCACCACCGCTGCCAGCGCATCCCCGCGGCCAAACGCAAGCGTATGCAGGCGTGTGCGGCCCTGCTCGCCGTGATAGCAGCGTGCATCCATGGCGGCAGACAACGTTTCGGCATGACGGAACACACCCGTGAACAGCGGAATCGCCACACTGCCGAGCATACGCACACCGCCGAGCAGGCCTCCCGTCACGCGCGCGCCGCGACTCGCCTGTGCATCGGCCGTCTGCTTCATCTCGGTGGCAAACTGCGGCATAAAGCGCAGCGCGATACCCATGATCATGCCGAGCTCGTGCGCAGGAAGTCCCACACGCGCAAACGGCGCGAGCAGGCGCTCAAAGCCCGCGGTGAGGTCGAGCGTCGGTGTGGTGAGCGTGATGGCACTCATACCAGCCATCATCAAGGTCAGACGGCACGCCATAAAGGCAGCGGAATGCAGCGAGCCCTCGCTTATCTGCAAAAAGCCGAGCTGCCACAGGATGCGCCCGCTCTGGTCGGAAAACAGGTTGAGCACCGCGACCACGATGACGATCGCCAGCAGCGGCGCCATCGATGACAGGACGCGACGAGCCGGCACCCGAGACACGGTATAGATCAGGACAACGAAGATTGCGACCGGGACCAGTCCGCGGAAGCTACTGACCGTGAGCGTCGTGATCAGAAACACAAAGCCCAAGAGCAACTTAGTTCGCGGGTCCAGGCGGTGGATTGCACTATCGCCGGAATAGTAGCTGCCAAACGAAAACGCCTCCATTAGCAGCCCTCCTCTCGCTCGACCGTCTTGGATTTAGCAATGTCCGCGACGTTAGAAGGACCGTCCGAGCGACCGATTAGCAGGTCCACCAACTCGTCTGTCAGCGACTCAACCGTATAGAGGCCGTCAAAGCGCAGCGGCACGCCTGCCTTCGCAAGCGCCAGCGCCATGCGCTGGGCAGCGGGAACACCCAAGCCGATTGATTTAAGCTCATCGGCATGCGCAAAAACCTGAGCGGGCCTGCCCTCGGCAAATACCGTGCCCTCGTTCATTACGACGATACGGTCGCAGCAATTGGCCAGGTCATCCATGCTGTGCGAAACCATGACGACGGTCAGGACCCCATGGTGAAGTCGATCGATGAGCTCCAGGAAATCACTGCGCGCCGCCGGATCGAGCCCTGCCATAGGCTCATCGAGCACCAGGACCTCAGGCTCCATGGCAAGCACGCCAGCAAACGCCACGCGCCGCTGCTGCCCGCCGGAGAGCTCAAAGGGGTTCTTGTCGCCCACCGTAGCCAGGTCGAGACCCACGCGCGCGAGCGATGACTCAACGCGGCGGGCGACCTCGGCCTGCGACAAGCCAAGGTTACGCGGACCAAATGCCACGTCCTGTGTCACGGTCTCGGCAAACAGCTGACGCTCTGGATACTGAAACACCACGCCGACCTTTGCCTTAACCGCGGCGGCATCTTTCTTGCTTGAAAGGTCGAGCCCCAGCGCGCAAACGCTCCCCTCCTGCGGGCGGATTAATCCGTTGAGATGCTGAACCAGCGTCGACTTACCCGAACCGGTATGGCCCGCAAGGCCCAAGAACTCGCCACGACGCACCGTCAGCGATACATCACGCAGTGCCCACGGACTGCTGGGGTCGTTGCCCCAGAGAGCCTGTTTGTTCGATGCGCCCTCGACGGCTGAGCGCTTGTGCCAACGGCGACGCTCGCGGGCGCTCAGCGAATAGCTATGCGAGAGATGCGAAATCTCGATAACGGGCTCCGACGCGGCCATCCCGTCGGCTGCAGAGGATGCATTGTCAAGCATACGAGAATCGGATGCGGAAGGCTGCACTGCGACGTCCGCCCCGCTCCGCTCGGCATAAACCTGTGCAATCTCGGCGACCATATCTGCCTCGCGCGCCTGCGCGCAAACGGGCACGCCCTTCTCACGAAGTGCCCTACCTAGACAGCACGACGCCGGCATATCCAGGTTGAGCTGCGCAAGTTCGTCTGCCCGCGTCAAGATTTCCTCGGGCGTACCGAGCATGGCAACGCGCCCCGCCCGAAACACCGCGACACGATCGGCCTCGGCGGCCTCTTCCATAAAGTGCGTAATCATCACGATGGTCATGCCGCGATTGTGCAACGCGCGGCAAGCCTTCATAAGGCCCTGACGTCCACGCGGATCGAGCATCGAGGAAGCCTCGTCCAATATGAGCACGCGCGGTTCCATGGCGAGCACGCCGGCAAGCGCCACGCGCTGCTTTTGGCCGCCCGAAAGCGCGTGGGTCTCATGGCGCTCAAAGCCCACCAGGCCCACGCCCTTCAGCGCCTCGCGTACGCGCTGCGCAATTTGTACCGATGGCACGCCAAGGTTTTCGGGACCAAACGCAACGTCATCTTCGACAAGCGTTGCCACCAGCTGGTCGTCGGGATTCTGGAATACCATGCCCGCGGTCGAACGAATGTCGTAGACCAGCTCGGGGTCGGACGCATCCATGCCGTTGATGCGTACCGTGCCCGCATCGGGTTGCAACAGCGCATTCAGATGCTTGGCAAACGTCGACTTGCCCGACCCATTGCCACCGAGGATGCAGAAAAACTCACCGTCCTCGATGTTCAGATCGACACCGTCGAGTGCCGACACGGCACCGTCATAGCTAAAGGAAACGCCCCGACACTCAATCATGCGCGGCCTTTGACCTGGTCCTTTTTAGGCGTGATGAGGTTGGAGACTGCTTTATACACCGCCAGCGTCAACACCGAGTTAAGCACGGTCTTGATAAGGTTGAACGGCAGTACGGCAGGAATCATGAGCGGGGCGATCACATCGACCGAGCCATACCAGAACCATACGCCAATGGTAAGGTTTGCGACCATAGACAGCGCTGTAGCGGCAATGACGCCGAGCACCAGGCCAATCACGGCACCCTTATAGGTGTGCATCTTCTGGTAAACGATAGCCGCGGGCAGAATATAGCCCAGCGTGGCAACCAAGTTCATAAGCGCGCCGACCCAGTCACCCGTGGTGAGCGCATGGATAACGATAGCCATAGCGGCAACAGCGGTACCGGCGCCGGGACCATACGCAAACCCGCACACCATCGCCGGCACCAGCGACGGGTCATACGTCAAAAACGGCGCCGAGGGAAGGATGGGTAGCTGCACATACATAAACAGGGCGCCCAAGGCGCACATCAGCGCCATGGTAACGAGCTGTTTGG
>UROJ01000044.1 GCA_900549335.1 uncultured Collinsella sp. | reverse complement strand
TCGTCTATCAGGAGCAACTAATCTCGACTGACCCGTTGACTGGACTCAACAACCGTAACCGTTTTGAGACCTATATGCTGTCGCTCTTTTCAAATGTGGATCAGGCCGAAGATGTATATCTGCTTATGATGGACGCTGACGGCTTTAAGCAGATTAACGATCGCTATGGACATGTGGAGGGTGACCATGCTCTTCAGGTAATATCCGCTGCGCTCAAAGAGGTCTGCTCGGCGTCTGGTGGCTTTATCGCGCGTTATGGTGGCGATGAGTTCGTGGTGCTCCAAAAGGCAGCGGCGGAACAGGATATCATGCATCTGTGCGCGACAATCAACGACGAGCTCACGCATGCCGAGGTGCCGTATGCATTGCGGATGTCCATCGGTTGCGCGCGGGTCGGCGATAGCGTTGATACCTGGCAAGACTTACTTCGCGCTGCCGATGCAGAGCTCTATCGCGTCAAGGCCGAGAAAAAGAAAGCCGGCGTACAAATACGCTAGAAAAGGGGCGCACGACCGTGTTTGGTCGTGCGCCCCTTTTGCGTTTGTGGGGGGCCGCCGGCCATAATGCCCAGGCGCGGTGCGGCAAGACGGGCGTCTGCCGCCGCGACTCGGTACGAAATCAACGAGAACCAGTGTGCTCCATTAAGCTAAAGTATGCGAATGCCCTCCCTAAAAAGGTGAGCTCGCTAGGCTTTTTTGGGCCTGTTGACGATGATGATGCCGCCGCAGGCCAACAGCAGGGCAACGATGACGGTAACGGGGCTCGTGCCCGCGCCTTCGCCGAGCAGTAGCGCGCTCAGCAGCACACCAAAGACGGGGTTCATAAACCCAAAGACCGAGACGCGGCTGACGGGGTTGACGGCAAGCAGGCGCGACCACAGCGAGTAGGCGACCGCGGAGATAAGCGCCATGTAGATGATGAGCACGATGGCGGGGACAATCGCCGTGGGGGAGAGCGCGCCACCCATCAAAAAGCCGATGGCGGTGAGGACCAGGCCGCCGACTAAAAACTGCCAGCCGGCAAGCAAAACACCGTCGTGCTTGCGCGAGAAGATGCCGATCAGGCAGGTCGAAAGAGCACCCGCGACAGTGGAGGCTAGGATAAAGCCCTCGCCATCGAGCCTGAAGCCAAAGGTGCCATCTGCGCCCGAAAGGTTGACGAGCGCGACGCCGGCAAAGCCCAGCGCACAGCCAAGCACCTTGGCCGTATTGAGCTTCTCGGTGTGAAATGCCAGGGCGGCAAAGAGGATTGCGAGGAAGTTGGCGCTGGCCTCGATGATGGAGCTCGACATGGCGCTGGCGCGCGAGAGGCCCAGATAGAAAAAGAAGTACTGCCCGATAGTCTGGAAGAGCGACAAGACAAAGATGGGCTTGATGTCGCGCGCTTGCGGTATGAGGGGGCGGCGTTGGGCCGCGCTCATCCCAACGATAACCAGGGCGCCGGCAAGCGTAAAGCGTAAACCTGCAAAGAGCAGCTGCGAAGCGCTGTCGTGCGCCGGGATACCAAAGAGTGCGTAGCCGATCTTGATGCAGGGAAAGGCCGATCCCCAGAGTGCACAGCAAACAAGACAGCCCAGGATGAGTCCGGGCAGGGTGGCGAGATACGGCTTGCGGCTTTCCATGATGTCCTTCCTACATGCGCGAAGCAAAAAAGAACCCGCCACCGGATGTGTCGGTGGCGGGTGTTGTTACCCGAAGGGATTGTACCCGATGGGAAAGGTTTAAGCGAAGTAGGCCACGCCGCTCTCAAAGATCGGCATGAACTTATCGCCGGGGACATGCTCGGGCACGTTGCGGTACAGGTTGTCGCCGCGACGCTCGGCATGGCCCATCTTGCCCAGGACGCGGCCGTCGGGGCTCGTGATGCCCTCGATGGCGAGTGCGGAGCCGTTGGGGTTGACGGAGAGATCCATGCTGGGCTTGCCGTCCTCGCCCACGTACTGCGTGGCGACCTGGCCGTTGGCGATCAGCTGGGCGAGCACATCGTCATTGGCGACAAAGCGGCCCTCGCCGTGGCTGATGGCGACGGTGTAGGGGTCGTCCAGGCTGCACTGCGACAGCCACGGGGACAAGTTGGACGAGATGCGGGTGCGCACCAGACGGCTCTGGTGGCGACCGATGGTGTTGAACGTCAACGTGGGCGCATCGGGCGTGGCGTCGACGATGTCGCCGTAGGGCACCAGGCCGAGCTTGATCAGGGCCTGGAAGCCGTTGCAGATGCCCAGCATCAGGCCATCGCGGGCCTTGAGCAGGTCGCGGACTGCCTCGGTGACCTCGGGAGCGCGGAAGAACGCCGTGATGAACTTGGCGGAGCCGTCGGGCTCGTCGCCGCCCGAGAAGCCGCCGGGGATCATGACGATCTGGCTTGCGCGGATGCGGCGGGCAAGCTCGTGGGTGCTCTCGGCGACGGCCTCGGGCGTGAGGTTGTTGATCACGAAGGTGTCGGCCTCGGCGCCGGCGGCACGGAAGGCGCGGGCGCTATCGTACTCGCAGTTGTTTCCGGGGAACACGGGGATAACCACGCGCGGGCGGGCGATCTTGGCGCCGCCGTACACGTGGATGTCCTTGGCGCGGAAGTCGATGGTCTCGACCTCGGCGGTCTCGCCGGCGCTGCGGTAGGCAAAGACGCCCTCGATGCCGCTCTCCCAGGCCTCCTGGAGCTCGGAGAGCTCGATGACTTCGGAACCGGTGTCGATGACATAGCCCTCGACGGTGGTGCCCAGGGGCTCGACGACAACGCCGTCGGCGACCTCGGGCAGCTCGGCATCCTCGGCGAGCTCGACGATAAAGCTGCCGTAGAGCGGGGTGAAGAGGCTCTCCACGTCTACATCCTCGGCAAGCTCGATACCGATCTGGTTACCGACGCACATCTTAAAGAGGCTCTCGGCGCCGCAGCCGTAGCCGGGCGTGGAGATGGCCAGGGCGTTGCCGGTAGCAGTGAGCGCCTCGACGGCGTCAAACGCGGCGAGCAGCTGCTGAGCATCGGGGCGGTAGTCCTCGCCATAGATGGCGGGGGCGATGCGGACGACGCGGTGCGTGAGGCCCTTGAACTCGGGCGAGACGGCGCGGGCGGCCTTGCCCACGGCGACGGCGAAGCTGATCAGGGTCGGCGGAACGTTGAGCTCGCCGGCCTCGTCCTCAAACGAGCCGCTCATGGAATCCTTGCCACCGATGGCGCCGGCACCCAGGTCGACCTGGGCCATAAGGGCACCCAGGACGGCGGCCATGGGCTTGCCCCAGCGCTCTGCCTCGGTGCGCAGGCGCTCGAAGTACTCCTGGAAGGAGAGGTAGGCGCGCTTGTGCTCAAAGCCGGCGGCAACGAGCTTGGCGATGGACTCGACCACGGACAGGTAGGCGCCCGCAAACTGGTCGGCCTCCATCAGATAGGGGTTGAAGCCCCATGCCATGGCACTCGCCGTGGTGGTCTCGCCGCCCACGGGGAACTTGGCGACCATGGCCGAGCTGGGGGTGAGCTGCGTCTTGCCGCCAAAGGGCATGAGCACGGTCGCGGCGCCGATGGTGGAGTCGAAGCGCTCGGAAAGGCCCTTGTTGGAAGCGACGTTGAGGTCGGTGACGAGCGAGGTCATGCGCTCGGCGAGCGTGGTGCCGGCCCAGCTGGGCTGCCACACGCTACGGGCGCACACGTGGGCGACCTGGTGCTTGGGTGCGCCGTTGGAGTTGAGGAACTCGCGGGACAGGTCGACGATAGCGACGCCGTTCCAGGCCATGCGCATGCGCGGCTCAGCGGTAACCTCGGCGATAACGGTCGCCTCCAGGTTCTCCTCGGCGGCGTAGCCCATGAACTCCTCGACGTCACCGTCGGCGACGGCGCAGGCCATGCGCTCCTGGGACTCAGAGATAGCGAGCTCGGTGCCGTCCAGGCCGTCGTACTTCTTGGTCACGGTGTCCAGGTCGACATACAGGCCGTCGGCAAGCTCGCCCACGGCGACCGAGACGCCGCCGGCGCCAAAGTCGTTGCAGCGCTTGATCAGACGGCAGGCGTCGCCGCGGCGGAACAGACGCTGCAGCTTGCGCTCGACAGGGGCGTTGCCCTTCTGGACCTCGGCACCCGAGGTCTCGATGGACTCGGTGTTCTGGGTCTTGGAGGAGCCGGTGGCGCCACCGATGCCATCGCGGCCGGTGCGGCCGCCCAGCAGGATGATCTTGTCGGTGGGGGCGGGGCACTCGCGACGAACGTGGTTTGCCGGGGTAGCGCCCACGACGGCGCCAACCTCCATGCGCTTGGCCACGTAACCGGGGTGATAGAGTTCGTTGACCTGACCGGTGGCAAGGCCGATCTGGTTGCCGTAGCTGGAGTAGCCGGCGGCGGCAGTGGTCACGAGCTTGCGCTGCGGCAGCTTGCCCTCGAGCGTCTCGGAAACCGGGACGGTGGGGTCACCGGCGCCGGTGACACGCATGGCCTGGTACACGTAGCTGCGGCCCGAGAGCGGGTCGCGGATGGCGCCGCCCACGCAGGTGGCGGCACCGCCGAAGGGCTCGATCTCGGTCGGGTGGTTGTGGGTCTCGTTCTTAAACAGGAACAGCCAGTCCTGGTCCTCGCCGTCGACATCGACCTTCACCTTGACGGTGCAGGCGTTGATCTCCTCGGACTCGTCGACATCGGTCATGACGCCGGTCTTCTTAAGGTACTTGGCGCCGATGGTGCCCATGTCCATGAGGCAGACGGGCTTGGCGTCTCGGCCGAGTTCGTGGCGCATCTCCATGTAGCGGTCGAAGGCTTGCTGCACCACGGCATCGTCGATCGTCACGTCGTCCAGGACGGTGCCGAAGGTGGTGTGGCGGCAGTGGTCGGACCAGTAGGTGTCGATCACGCGGATCTCGGTGATGGTGGGGTCGCGGTCCTCATCGCGGAAGTACTGCTGGCAGAAGGCGATGTCTGCCTCGTCCATGGCAAGGCCGCGATCGGCGATAAAGGCGGCAAGGCCGGCCTCGTCGAGCTCGCGGAAGCCGTCGAGCACCTCGACGGGCTGGGGCTCGGGGGTCTCCATGTACAGCGTCTCGGGCAGGTCGAGCGAGGCGATGCGAGCCTCGACGGGGTTCACCACGTAGTGCTTGATGGCATCGATGGCGGCCTCGTCCAGAGCGCCCGAGATCATATAGACCTTGGCGGAGCGCACGGCGGGGCGCTCACCCTGGCTGATGAGCTGCACGCACTCGCTGGCGGAGTCGGCGCGCTGGTCAAACTGGCCAGGCAGGAACTCGACGGCAAAGACGGCGCCATCGCTTGCGGGGAGTTCGTCGTAGGTCACATCGACCTGGGGCTCGCTAAAGACGGTCGGCACGCAGGAGCGGAAAAGCTCCTCGTCGATGCCCTCGACGTCGTAGCGGTTGATGATCCTCAGGGCCTCGATGCCCTTGATGCCGAGAATTTCGGTCAGCTCGCCCTTGAGCTGCTGAGCCTCGACGTCGAACCCGGGTTTCTTCTCCACGTAGATACGAGAGACCATTGGTTCCTGCCTTCCTGATCGGTTGGGCGTACGGTACGGTATGCGGCAGCGGTCGGTTTGCGGGGTCTGCCCTGCGGTCGCCTTGAGCCACATGTTTGTAAACCTCACTATGATACGACAGCTCGCGGCGCGTTGAGGACGGCGAGGGTGCTACAGTGAAGCGCAAACAAGAGAAAGGCATCACATGGCATTCGTTTCGCTCGCCATCATCGCACTCGTGGCCTTTGCGAGTCCTTTTATCGCCTCGGCGATTCCCGGAAAACCCGTTCCCGAGACGGTCTTTTTGCTCGTGCTCGGCGCGGTGCTGGGACCCCATATGCTCGGCGTCATCCATGTAGATGCTGAGGTCTCGCTTGTGTCCGAGCTGGGCCTGGCCTTTTTGTTCCTGCTTGCCGGCTTTGAGATCGACCCCAAGAGCATCACGGGCGTCGAGGGGCGCTACGGCTTGGCGACGTGGGTCGTCACGTTTGGTATCGCCTGGCTTGCCGTGCGCTTTACCCCGTGGTTCTCAGTCAGTCATTTCGACGGTATCGCCGTGACGCTTGCCCTCACTTCGACGGCGCTCGGTACGCTCGTGCCCATTATGCGTGAGCGCTCGCTCACCGGCACGCGCGTGGGCGACTCGATTCTCGCATATGGCACTTGGGGCGAGCTCGGTCCCGTGCTCGCCATGTCGGTGCTGTTGTCTGCCCGCACTGGCATCCAAACGCTCGTTATCCTTGGCTTGTTTGCGGTGGTTTGCGTGTTGCTGGCCGTGGTCCCGAGCCGCTCCAAGCGCGTCGGCAGCCGCTTCTTTGCGTTTGTTGAGGAGCGCGCCGATACCACGTCGCAGACCTTCGTGCGCCTGACGGTGCTCATCCTGGTCACGCTCGTGGCATTCTCGGCTGTCTTTGATCTCGACATCGTGTTGGGTTCTTTTGCCGCCGGCTTTGTCCTGCGCTATATCATCCCCGAGGGCAACCATACGCTCGAGACCAAGCTCGACGGTCTGGCCTACGGTTTTTTGATTCCGGTGTTCTTTACCGTATCGGGCGCAAAGATCGATCTGACGGCCGTGGCGTCGCGCCCCGGGCTGCTCGCAGGCTTTATCGTGGCGTTGCTGATCATTCGCGCCGTGCCCATTCTCATCTCTATGAGCATTTGTCCTGCGACGCGCGATGTGTCGGCGTATGGTCGCATTACCGTGGCCCTGTACTGCACCACGGCGCTGCCGATCATCGTTGCCGTGACGAGCGTTGCCGTCAACGCGGGCGCGCTGTCGCAAGACGTCGCATCGGTTATGGTCGCTGCCGGCGCCATCACGGTGTTCTTGATGCCGCTGCTCGCGCAGCTCTTCTACCGCGTGGTCGATGCAGCGCCGGTCACCGCCGTGGCAGAGGTTGCCGAGCATCCATCCGATGCGCTCGACATCCTGCGCGCCCACCACGACCTAGCGAGCTTGCTCGCGCGCGAGCATGAGCTGCTGACTTCGCATGGCCATGGTCGCGTATTCGAGGGCCTGCCTACGCTCGATACGATTGCCGAGCGTCTTTCCGCCGAGGCGGCGAGCGGCCACATCGATGCCCGCATCGTGGACGCTGCGCACCTGCTTGCCGATAAGACCTATGGAGACGAGGTCGACCCGTCCGAGCTGACTCCGCGCGAGCGTCGCCGCCTGGAGCGCGCCAAGCTCGCCGTGCGCGAATACCGCCGCCGCATGCTGGAGCTCTATGCACGCGATGAGGCCCAGGACGACGACGGCAAGTAGCAAGGAATGTCGGGATACGGGTTCCGTCCAAATAATAGAAGGCGCGCTGCCTGCGGTTGATGCAGGCAACGCGCCTTTTGCGTTGAGCTTCGTTGAGGTTCGAAGTAGTGGACTAGTTGGCCATGACGCCTTCGGTCCAAGCCTCAACGTCCTCGATGCGTAGGACGTTGGCGACCTCGGCCACGCAGTCGACGCTGGCAAGCTCGGCGGCGGCAGCCTGGACGTCCTTCTCGAGCGCGCGGTGCGTCAGGAAGATGACCGAGCAGGCATCGCTGACGCCCGACTTGCCGTCCTCGACCTGGTTGATGAGCGAGATCGAGATGTTGTGCTTGGCAAAGATGTCGACCGTCTCGGACAGGGCGCCCACGCGGTCGGCGACCTTCAGGCGCACATAGTACTTGGTCTGGAGCTCGTCCATGGGCTTAAAGGCGAGGTTGTGGCCATAGGGTTCAATCTCGGGCAGCGGAGCCACGCCGCGGCTGATCTGCTCGGAGAGCGACAGGATGTCGCCCACGACGGCGCTTGCGGTGGGGAAGGAGCCTGCGCCGGCACCGTAGAACATGGTCTCGCCCACGGCGTCGCCTACCACGTAGACAGCGTTCATGGCGCCGTTGACCTTGGCAAGCATGTGGTCGGCGGGGATCAGCGTGGGATGCACGCGGACGTCGACGCCAGCGTCGGTGTTGCGTGCGATGCCCAGCAGCTTGATGGTGTAGCCGAGCTCGCGGGCCTGGGCAATGTCTTCGGCGCCGATGGTACGGATACCCTGCTGGTAGACATCGTCGGTGGTCACGCGGGTGCCAAAGCCGATGGAAGCGAGGATTGCCGTCTTGCTGGCGGCGTCGAAGCCGTCGACGTCGGCGGACGGGTCGGCCTCGGCATAGCCCTTTGCCTGGGCGTCGGCGAGCACGTCAGCGTAATCGGCGCCCTCGGCGTCCATGCGCGACAGGATGTAGTTGGTGGTGCCGTTGAGAATGCCAGCGATGGTCAGGATCTTGTTGCCCACCAGGTCGTGCTCGAGCGTGCTGACAATGGGGATGCCACCGCCGCAGCTGGCCTCGCACTTAATCTGCACGCCGCACGCGCGCGCCTTCTCGGCGAGCGTCTCGACATGACGGCCCAGCAGGGCCTTGTTGGCAGAGACGACGTGCTTGCCGTTCTCGAAGGCGGTGGTGAAGATTTCGGTCGCGGGGTGCTCGCCGCCGATGAGCTCGACGACGATATCGACGGCGGGGTCGGTGACGACGTCGTGCCAGTCGCTCGTAAAGGCCTCGCGCTCAATACCGACAGCTTCGGCCTGCTCCCAGGCAAGCGCGCAGGCGCGGGTCAGCTTAAGGTCGATGCCGTAGGCGGCCAGGTACTCATCGTGGTGGCTCTTGATCAGACGGGCCACGCCGCCGCCGACGGTTCCAAGACCGATCAGACCGACGTTCACGGTGCGCAGGGGTTCGCTCATAGATAGCTCCTTCGTGCATCTTATGGATGGATTAACCGCTTAAAGGTTGAGTGCATTCTAGCGTGAACCGAGGGCGCATGCTCGCCAGGCAACAGGAGTCGCACAAAACGGCACCCCCGAAACGCTGCGGAAACATTGGAAACATGCTCGCTACAAACGGAACTCCGTAACAAACTGTCAACGTTTGCACCATAAGGTTTGCCCTGTACCGCAAGACGGCCGCACCGCGGCCAGCGAAAAGGGGGACACCATGTTTAGCATCAACAACGTACTTAACCGCAGGAGTTTCTTGGCTGGCGCCGCGGCGCTCGGTGGCACCGCGGCGCTCGCTGGTTGCTCGTCGGGTGGCTCGGACGGCGGCTCCGCCGATGACGGCAAGACCTTCAAGATCGGTGTCATCGGCCCTCTGACCGGCGCCGCGGCAACCTATGGCGTTTCGGCCGAGAAGGGTGCCAAGCTCGCCGCCAAGGATTTCTCGACCAAGGACCTCAAACTCTCGCTTAAGTCCGAGGATGACGTCGCTGACGGCGAGAAGGCTATCAACGCCTTCAATACCCTGTGTGACTGGGGCATGCAGGCGCTCGTCGGTCCGGTCACCACCGGTGCTGCCGTCGCTGTCTCGGGCGAGATTGCCGACGACATGCTCATGGTCACGCCCTCGGCCTCGTCTCTCGACGTCACCAAGGATAAGACCACGGTCTTTCAGGTTTGCTTCACCGATCCCACCATGGGCGCCAGCGCCGCGAAGTTCTTGGCCGAGAAGTACGCGGACGCCAAGATCGCCCTGTTCTACAACTCCGGCGATACGTACAGCTCGGGTGTTGCCGATGCCTTTGCCGAG
>UROJ01000043.1 GCA_900549335.1 uncultured Collinsella sp. | reverse complement strand
ATCCACGAGCGTACCGAGCTCGGAACCGCCAGCTTTATGCCGCCCATCATGGGTCAGATGATTGCCGGCGAGGTTATCCGCCAGATCAGTGGGCGCGGCACCGAGCACGTGCGCGCCGATGGCCAGCGCCTGGACTAGCAGGATGTCCTGCGATGGAACCGCAATTCTTTGACACGCATTGTCATCTTGATTTGATGCTCGGCCCCGATGCTGCAGCCAGTGAGTCGGCGGCGTTGGGTCTGGGGCTCTTTGACTGCGGGGTCGACCCGCGCGACTTTTCGCCCGCAAACGAGCGCGCCCGTCGCCAACCAAGCATCATCGCCGGCGTTGGGCTTCACCCCTGGTGGCTCGCCGACGGCCGCTGCGGTCCCGCCGAAGTCAACCTGCTTTGCGAGTTTGCTGCCCAAGAGCGCTACATCGGCGAAGTCGGACTTGACTTTTCCGCTCGTTTTGCCGTAAGTGAGCCGCTACAAAAACAGGCATTTGACCGGCTCTGCGATACACTCGTGCAGCATCCTCTTACCGGGCGAGTGATATCAATTCACGCCGTTCGTTCAGCAGGAGCCGTACTGGACGTCCTCGAATCGCATGGACTACTCATCCCAAACCCCGACTCCCCCGCTATCATCTTCCACTGGTTTAGCGGTACTTCGGACGAACTCGTCCGCGCGCGTAATGCGGGCTGTTATTTTTCCGTCAACGAACGCATGCTCGCGTCCAAACGAGGACGCGAATACGCACGACAGATTCCACTCGACCGCCTACTGCTCGAGACCGATGCACCGGCCGAACCAAACACAGAAACAAGCGCGCAGTCGCTCCTCGGATCGCTCACAAGGACCTTAGAACGCATCGCCTCGCTCAAAAACTGTGACGCTAAGCACATTGAGTCGGCAGTTTTAGCAAATGCGCGCTCTGTATTTGACCTTCGCTAACCCCTGTGGGCAAAAAATGCCAAGGGACATGCGAATCGCACAACGCAGTCCCTATTGGCAGGCGATACAATTCGGCAGCATTACACCAATTCGTGCATGAGATCACGGTTGCGTGCATACAATTCGTCAAAGATATGACGACGCGACGCATATAACTCGTGGACAGCCATATCGGGCACGATTGTTTGCGCAACGCCAAGGACTTGAGCGAGCTCATCCCATGATGCATAGGCGCCTCCTGCGAGAGCTGCCATGATGGCATCGCCGAAGCATGCGCCCATCGTAACCTTGGCAACCGAGACCTCGCGCCCGCATACGTCGGCGATAGCCTGCATCCAAACTGGATTCTTGGTTCCACCTCCGACAAGCATAATGCGCCCAATTGGCAGTCCATGCTCTCGCTCGATAATGTCGACATGGGATGCAACGGTATACGCGATGCCTTCCAAGGCGGCGCGAACCATATGGGCTCGCGTATGCCTTCCGGTCAAGCCAAAGAAGACGCCACGCGCCTCGGGATCGTTGAGCGGAGTACGCTCCCCCGCAAAGTACGGCAGACACAGGAGCCCATCGGCACCCGGCGCCACGTCGGCGGCATCATGCGCCATAACCGAATATGCATCGGGGCCACCGTGGCCCTCAGCCTCTACGGCGTCGCGATACAGCTCTTGGCGCAGCCACGATGTGAGCGCACCCGCCGTATTGGTCCCCGCGCAGATCCCGTAAGTTCCGGGAATGATAAACGTCCCTGGCCACAGACGGGCATCATCGATCATATGATCAGCTAGGTAGATGAAATACGCCGTACTCCCCAACTGAACCATCATATCGCCGGGACGGAATACACCCGTCGAAATGGCCTCAGCACCAGAGTCGCCCGTTCCCACTAAGACAGGTGTCCCTGCCGCGAGCCCCGTCGCCTCAGCCGCACGCTGCGACGCTCGCAGACCTCATCGGCAAGCTCGCCCGAAGCGCCCCGATCGGCAGCCGAACCGCCGATGACCATCGCATCCGGTAAGCAATTAAAGAGAAGTGAATCGGCAATGTCCGCAGTCGTACGGTCGTTGAGATAAACCTCCCCCTCGCTCGTGATGAAGTGAAAAAGCTTGAGGTCGTCCAAGCGCAGCGCCGCCTTGCGACGCATGGTGTGAGCGAAATCTCGGTTAATCAGCCCGAGATCACCGGCCCAGGCACCGCAAAAAATTGCAGCGCCTGAACTGCGCTTGGTGGCCTCCACGACCTGCGATGCGATTCCACCCGGATAATACAACGGATCACCTGGCAGAGGACGCAGATTAAACTGAAGGGACTGACCCCGGAGGAGTTCCGGAGCCAGTCCCTTGCGGCGTAGTTCTTATTTAAGCCGTCCAAGTTTTGGGGTGCAGCTCATTATTGCAGGAACGTTATTCCCCCAACACCTCGACGTACACTTTTCGCTTCTGCGGACCGTCAAACTCCGCAAGATAGATGTTCTGGGCACCTCCGCACACGATGTGGCCATCTTGGACGGGAAAGAAGCAACTGTTTCCACAAATCATGCTCTTGATATGCCCACAGGAGTTATTGCCGGTGGCTCCATAGCTCGGCAGGAAGTGTGCATGCGCATAGGGAGCATCGAGTGGGGCGATGCGATCAAGCGTCTCCATAAGATCCGTCTCCACGCAGGGCAGCCCCTCGTTTACCACGATTCCACAGGTCGTATGCGACAAAATAATCGCTGCCAAGCCATTCGTCACCGAGCTGCGTTCGATGGCAGCGTGCACGTCTTCGGTAATATCGATGAACTGGTCCGGAGCAGTCGATAGATAGCTCAATGTCTCGAGCGTCACCATATTCACTCATCCCCTTCAAGAAAACGCAGGGCATTACCCCAGTAGAGCCTTTCTCGCGCATCATCGCGCATGGACACGGTATCGAGCGCCCGCTTGAGTTTGAACGCACGGAAGCGCGGCGTATTGCTGGCGAACATCACTTGATGCGATAGCGCACGCTCATACCACAGCGGCCCCATATCGACCGTGAAAAGACGCTGCATCATCTCCTCGGGCGAATCGATGTAAGTGATAGAGGTGTCCGTGTAGCAGTTGGGATACTTGAGCAGCATCGCCACGGTCTCGCGCACCCAGGGCCAGCCAAAGTGTGTCAAACTAAAACGCACATTTGGATGCGTTGCGATTGTGTGCTCAAATGCAAGCGGGTTACTGCGCGAGAGCTCTGCACCCGGTTCCCAAGACATACCAGCATGGAAAACCACCGGTTTGTTATAGCGCTCGCACAGCTCGTAAAGCGGCTCGGCCACGGCATCATCGGGGGCAAAACCTTGCTTTGCCGGATGCAGGCAAAGCCCCTTTGCCCTCAACTCGGTAAAGGCGCGCTCCAATTCGTCTGCGGCACCGCTCACCTGCGGATCTACGCTCGCAAATCCCCACAGACGATCGGGATGCGCGGCAACCAGCATGGCAATCTGGTCATTGGTGCCAAAGTGCCCTCCGCATGCCGTGGTTACATCGAGCGGCATGAGCACGCTCTTCTGCACATCGCAGACGTCCATCTCGACTTGAAGCTCATCCCAATCCATGGGGCCCATATGCCCCATACCAAATTCTCGTGACCAAAAACCGAATCCATCGGGCTCATCACCCGGCGTACAGATCTCGCCGTAGAGCATGGGCTGAACCAACATGTCGATAACCATTTCGTACTCCTTTCCAGGCATTTGACCCTAGTACGGCTCAAAAGAGCCGATGACGCGGGAGGACAGCTCAGCGCCCGCCTTCATACACGCCGGAATATCAAGGCCATCGATCACGCCCTTGGTAAACCCGGCAATATACGAGTCGCCGGCACCCACGGTATTAACGACCTTCTCCGCCGGTACGATCCCGCACTCATAGAAGCGCTCACCGTCATAGGCAATGCTTCCCTTCTCGCCAAGCGTGGCAACCGCAACGCGCGGTCCCAATCCCTGCACGTGACGTACCCAGTCTCGTAGCTCCGGAGTGTCCTCTTCAAACGACATGAACGCATAGTCAACGTAGGGAAAATGATTCTCGCAGGCATATTCGGGATCCCGGCTGAACACCGAGAAGTCCATAACCACCGTCTTGCCCGCATCATGCCATTCGGGCAGGAGGTCCAAACAATTGCCAAACAGGTCGGTGTGAATGATGTCATGTTCTAGGATAAACGCCCGGTCATCTTCATTCGGTCGATATGTCTCCATAACACCATCGATTGCCTCGAGATGCACACGGTCGACGCCGTCTTTCAATGCCATGAGCATCACCGAGGTGTCGCCATCCTCCACCCGCAGATGTGAGATATCGAACCCCTCAGCGGCCAGCGCCTCTCTCATCTTGTCTCCGTACTCGTCCTTGCCGACAACCGACACGGCGGATACCGAAACGCCCATTCGTGCAAGATGGATACCCCAGTCAATGCCATTACCAGTCGGATAGAACACGCCGATGTTTTGATAGACGTCCGCGCAGCAAAAACCAGCCGCACACACTTTAATACCCATACTCTTCTCCAATGTTCAAAAGGGGACCCACCACATGACGAGCCCCCTTTTTCGCGTTTCGCTTATTGTTTTGCATCGGATGTCCAAGGCCTCATAGCCAGACCGCCGTACGCTTTCTTAAGCTATTCGACGATTGGTGCTCCGTGGCCCCAAGAGCCTTCCATGCCGCACACGGTCGAGGCAAACCCGGCAGCAAAGTCGAGCGCGCGCTCGATGGCCTCGGCGCCATCTTCACCGCGCTTGGCGGAATCGAGATAGCACATCAAAAACGAGGTGAGGAACGAGTCGCCCGCCCCCATGGTGTCCTTCATGTCCGTTACCGGTTTAGCCAGCTGGCGGTAATAACGCTCGCCGTCGTAAGCAATGCAGCCCTCGGCGCCCGCCGTAGCCGACACAAAACGCGGACCCAGGCCCTTCACCCATGCCAGACGCTCGCGAATCTCGTCCTCGCTCGCGGCATCCGCCGCACTAAAGAAAGCAAAATCGACGTAGGGCGCAATCTGCTCGTAATACTCGTCGGTGGAGTCATCCGAAAAGTCAAAAGAGACCGTGACGCCCGCGGCCTTCAGTTTGGGCAGCTCGCGCTCGGTAAAGCAATAGTTGCCCGAATGAACCACATCGAACTGCTTCATGTACGAAAGGTCAAAGCGATCGAGGACATAGCGCGCATCGCCACGGATACCGCCCTCGTTGGAGCCAAGGAAGACACGGTCACCGTCAACGACGGTCACGCGAGCCGCTCCGTTCTCGCCAATCATCTGCTCGCACTTATCAAGCTCGATACCCTCATCCTCGAGGCTTGCAATGACATGCTCGGCAGCGGCATCATTGCCAAAAATGCCCATGTATGCGGAGCGTGCGGCACCGCATTTCTTGGCATAAACGGCGAAGTTCACCGCGTTGCCGCCAGGATACATGGTGTGGATATGCTCGTAGCGATCGACGACGTTGTCGCCAAATCCGAGCGCGTTAACGTTAAATGCCATGGCCTTTGCCCCTTCTAGTACTCGACAATACCCATATAGCGGCGGAAATCGGGATCGTGATCAAACACCTTGCCGCGTGCAGCACGCAGCTCGCAGTTCATGGCATAGAACAGCACCGGGTCCAGATAGGCACGGACGCTCGCCGGCACGGCTTCCATACCGTACTCCTTGGCATCGAGCACCATCAGCGTATCGGTATGCGTCTTAAGGAACGCCAGGGCGCGCTCGTCCATAGCACGGCACTCGCTGGAGCCCATCTGCAAGAAGTAAAAGACGCCATCCTGAGTAGCCTCGAAGGGGCCATGGAAGTACTCGGCGGAGTGGATGTAGCTGCAGTGCTGCCACTGCATCTCCATAAGAGAGCAGATAGCGAAACCGTAGGTCTGGCTAAAGTTGGGACCGCTGCCCAGAATATAGAAGAACTCGTGCTCCTGGCAAAGCTTGGCAAAGCGATCGCCCAGCTCGGCATTTACCTTCTCGCGTGCCGGGGGAAGAATCTTATCCATCTCGGCGATACCGGCATACATATCGGCAAGATCGGCGTAGCCCTCCTGCTGATCGAGCAGCTCTGCCGCAAGCGACAGCGAAATACCAGCGGGGACCTCGGCCTGCGGCACGCCCTCGCCCCACGGGTAGACCCACGTGGTCCACTTGCCGGAGTCAATCTTGGATCCAGCGTTGTCGGTCTGGGCGATCACCGTAGCGCCGGCAGCAAGGGCAATCTCGCAGCCCTCGACGACCTCGGGAGTGTTGCCACTGTGGCTGCAAGCGATGACCAGGGACTTCTCGCCCAAGCGGCGCGGACGCATGATATCAAACTCGCGAGCCGTATAGATATACGAAGTGAAGGTGGTTGCCTCGCGCTGCAGAAGCTCATGAGCCGGGATCAAATCGATCATGGAGCCACCGCAAGCAATCCAGTAGACGCTGTCGAACTTGCCCTTCTCGGCAATTGCCTCTTTGATCAGATCGTGTGCGTTCATATCCAGTTCCTTTCTTGTTTGGTCCACAATCAATGACGTTGGTTGCGTGGCCGATAGTTGTTTTAGTCAATCAGATATTTCTCGAATGCGGCCATGTTCTTGGCATCTGCCGCCGCCGGGTCATCATAGTAACGACCGTCCGTGATTTCCTGGCCCAGCATGCCGTCGAAACCATGGGCGTTGAGCGTGGCAACGAAGGCGTCCATATCGTGCTTGCCATCGCCCCACACCAGATGGCCATACGGATCACCGTCGATAAAGTGCATCTCGTGAATTGCCCCATCACCAAAGGCGGCAAACCAGTCCTCGAGCGTCTCGCCTGCAACGCCCATCGCGGTTGTATCAACCATGGGCTGTAAGTACGGGCTCGCGACCTCGTCAATCATGCGCTTCGCATCGGAAACCGACGTCACAAGGTTGCTCTCCTCGGGACGCAGGCTTTCCATCGTAAGCACCAGACCGTGCTCGCCGGCATACTCCGCCAGAATGGACAAGTGCTCGCGGCTGCGCTTCCAGGCTTCCTCGCGATCCTCGTCCCAGTCGCCCCAGCCCGAGTTGACGGACATACGGTCGCACCCAAGTACCTCGGCAAGCTCAATGCCGTGCTTAAAGTACGCCAGGCTGCGCTGTTCATGCAACGGTTTGCGTGCGCAGTACTGCCAAGGATAGACAACATTCTCGGGGCACAGAGTACGATACCTAAGCCCACGGTCTGCAGCTTTTTTCGCCAGGACCTCAGCCTCAAAGTAGCCCGTGTGGTCGAGCGTCACATGCGGCTCCGCGCACCACAGCTCAATGGACTCAAAGCCCAAGCGCTGCTGCACATCAAGGAAGTAATCGAGCGACCACATGATGTAGTGGATATTCATGCCCGCAATCTGTTCGCGGCGCAGCGTCGGTTTGGATTCAGACATCTTATGCCTCCTTATTTCGATCGAACACGATTTGTCCGTCCGACATCGTCATATCAACCGCAAGATCGCGTGCGTCGCGATAATCGAGGTCGAACACATCCCGATCGAGCACGCAGATATCGGCAAGCTTGCCAACCTCAAGCGTACCCAGCTCGTCTTCGCGCATCAGGTCGTACGCGCCCCCGGCAGTCCAAGCGCGCAAGAGCTCGACAAGCGTCAGCGCGTTGACCTCATTCACGGACAGTCCGTCGGCGAAGAATCCGCCGCACGCGCTGTAGATTGACTCGCCCAGGCTCGGAATCAGCAGCGGTAAATCCGTGCCACAGCACACTGTGCATCCGGAATCTTCCATGCCGCGGCGATTCCAGCTGTGCAAAAGTCGTGTCTCGCCAATTTGTCGACGCATCATCGACAGGCAATCCTCGCGCCGGTCTAGCGTCAGAATCTGCGGATAGACCTCGCAAATTCCACCTAACTTGCCAAACTCGACAAGATCGGTCGGGTCAGAGTTCTCGAGATCGGTAATCGCATGGCGGCGAAGCAACCGTCCATGCTCGTCTCGAGGCAGCGAGGCATAGAGCGCCACGGTGCGACGAACGGCGCCATCCCCCTGGCAATGCAAGGAATATCGGAAGCCGTCAGCATCAATTGCACGCAGCTCGTTCTCAATCAGATCCCACTCTGGCTCCTCGACGACCGTCTTGCCGGCAGCGCCCGCATCGGCCGTGTCCTCATAGGGGTCAATCATCTCGGCAAGCCCCGCCCATACGCCGCGATCGGTCATACGGTTGAAGCCAGAAAAACGAACGAACGGTCCCCGGAAGCGCTCTCGTGCCTCGCGAGCATATGCTAGATTTGCACCAGCGCCCACCGGCTGCGACATCATAGAAACGCGAACCGTCAGCTCGCTAGATTCCTCACGGCGAGCCATTTCGTCGGCAAAGCCGTAGTAGTCATCAAACGCCATCTCCTTGATGGCGGTAACGCCACGCTCGTTAAGCATGCTCATGTAGTCCGAATACCCCGCACGTACCTCGGCCAGCGCGAGGAAATCGCTCATCATGCGCCAGATCTTCTCGGCATAGCACGCCTGCGGCGTAAAGCCGTATCGCGCACTGGCGGCAGCATTGAGAACGCAGGTCTCCGCACCCGGTGTAAAGCAGACGACGGGGATATCGCCAAAACAATCGTCAAACACAGCTGCCGTATTTGCGTTCTCGGCATCCGATGCCAACGTTTCGGGTAGGTTGTGGCCAAAAGCCGCCGCGCAATCCGGATGATCTTCTTTCCATGCACGCAAGAGCGACACGGCCTCTTTGGCATCGGCGATGCCGGACAGATCAGACCCCAACGTCCGCAGCGCCCAACCTGTATAGAAGGTATGCACGTCGATCAGGCCAGGCATGACAGTGCGGTCGCCCAGGTCAACTACCTCGTCCGCCTGGGTCAAATACGAAGCTACCTCACACTTGGTGCCAACAGCCTCAATTCGATTGCCACGGACCGCTACGAAACCTTCAAACGGCAGGTCTCCCGTACCGGTAAAGACGCTCCTAGACGTCAGGACCGTCAAACGATCAGACATCACAACCACCTACACCGGAAGCATGCCAGAGATTGCCGTTACGATCAGGCCAAAGACGACCATGAAAATGAAGAACTTCCAAATGGTCCTCCACCATTGGCCAAACGAAATCCTAGCCACGGCAAGACCGGCGACCGTCATGCCCGCCACGGGGCTGATGGTGTTGATGGTCTGGTTGGCAAACTGGAGCGCGGTGACGGCCGCCTCGGGATTGAGGCCCATGAGCTCGGTCAGGGGGCCCATAACGGGCATGGTGAGCGCCGCCAGGCCAGAACTCGAGGGAACCAGCAAAGAGAGCAGGCCAAGGACGATATACATAAACGTGGTGTAGACGGCGGCGGGTGCACCGGCGAGCGCAGTAGCGAGCGCCTGGAGAATGGTGTCGATGATCATGCCGCCCTCGGCGATGACCAGAATACCGCGAGCGATACCGATAACGATGGCGGCGTACGCAAAGTCGGCGAGACCTTTAACGAACTCCTCGGCGATCGTCTGCTGGTCAAGACCGCCCAGGATACCGGCAAGCAAGCCCATGCCAAGGAACACGGCGGAAATCTCATTCATGTACCAACCCTGGGTAACAAGAC
>UROJ01000042.1 GCA_900549335.1 uncultured Collinsella sp. | reverse complement strand
TCGATCTTGGGCCGCGCCCGCAAGGCCGGCCTTTTTGATTTTAAGGCGTATAACCTGCGCGACTGGACGCACGACCGCCATCGTACCGTCGATGACGAGCCTTACGGCGGCGGGCAGGGCATGCTCATGAAGGTCGAGCCTATTGCCGAGGCCATCGAGGCCATCAGCTCCGAGGGTCCCAAGCCCACCGTAGTGTTCTTCACCCCCTGTGGCGAGCCCTTTACGCAACATGTGGCCGAGCGCCTGCTCAAAAGTGAGCGCCTGCTGTTTGTGTGCAGCCGCTACGAGGGCGTCGACGAGCGTGCGTATGCGTATGCCGATGAGCGTCTGTCGATCGGCGACTACGTGCTTACGGGTGGCGAACTTCCCGCTATGGTCGTTGCCGATGCCGTCGTACGCCTGATTCCCGGCGCCCTGGGCGACGAGATGAGCAATGTGGACGAGTCGTTCTCGACCGCCGAGGACGGAGGCCTGCTCGAGTACGCGCAGTACACCCGTCCCGCCGAGTTCAACGGCGAGGGCGTGCCGCCGGTGCTCGTGAGTGGCGATCACGCCAAGGTCGATGCCTGGCGTCGCAAGAACGCCATCGAGCGCACCTGCCGCTGGCGTCCCGATCTGATCGAGACGGCGCGCCTTACGCCCCAAGAGCGTGCGTACGCGCAGGAGATTTTGGACGCTTCGTATTCGCAGAGCGAGGAGTGAGAATGGTTCCATCGCAGCATTCCGCGTTGAGGGGCGCTTTTGAGTGGATTGCGGTCATCGCGATCGCATTGGTCGCCACCTTCTTGATTCGCTCGTTTGTGGTCGAGCCCTTTGTGGTGCCCACCGGCTCCATGGAGTCCACGATCGAGATTGGCGACCAGATCCTGGCACAAAAGGTGAGCCTCGAGCTCGGTCAGCCCGTCAAGCAGGGCGATATCGTGGTGTTTCACAACCCCGATGGCACCTCCGAGCATGATGTTCTTGTCAAGCGTGTTATTGCCACGGCCGGCCAGACGGTCGACCTGCAGGATGGCAAGGTGGTCGTTGACGGCCAAGCGCTCGACGAGGACTATACGATGGGCATGAGCTGGCCGCTTTCGGTCCAGGCTCCCGGCGCTCAGGTAAGCTATCCCTACACCGTTCCCGACGGGTGCGTGTGGGTGATGGGCGACAACCGCGAAAACTCTGCCGACTCACGCTACTTTGGTCCCGTCGATCGCTCTGATTTGATCGCCGTGGCGCTTGTGCGCTACTGGCCGCTCAACCGCATCGGCGCTATCGACTAAAAACCGCTATAGTACAGTACCTAACCGTGTAATCGTTTCGACGAGGGGATATTAGAGGCATGAACGCTTCATCGCTTTCCTTCCAAGACATCATCCTGCGCCTCCAGCAGTACTGGGGCGAGCAGGGCTGCGTCATTATGCAGCCCTATGACTCCGAGGTCGGTGCCGGTACCTTCCACACCGCGACCACGCTGCGCTCGCTCGGTCCCGCCGAGTGGCGCACCTGCTACGCTCAGCCTTGCCGCCGTCCTGCCGACGGCCGCTACGGCGAGAACCCTAACCGCATGCAGCACTACTATCAGTTCCAGGTGCTCATCAAGCCGTCGCCGGTCAACGCTCAGGAGCTCTACCTGGGTTCGCTGGCTGCCATTGGCCTGGACCCCAACGACCATGACGTCCGTTTTGTCGAGGACGACTGGGAGAGCCCGACCCTGGGCGCCTGGGGCCTTGGCTGGGAGGTCTGGCTCAACGGCATGGAGGTTACGCAGTTTACGTACTTCCAGCAGGTGGGCGGCATCGAGGTCGACCCCGTGCCCGTCGAGATCACCTATGGCCTGGAGCGTATCGCCATGTACGCCCAGGGCGTCAACTCCGTCTACGACCTGGTGTGGAGCTATCTGCCCGACGGTACGCCCATGACCTACGGCGACGTGTTCCTGGAGAACGAGCGCGAGTTCAGCGCCTACAACTTTGAGGTCGCCAACGTCGAGATGATGCGTCAGAAGTTTGACGACTACGAGGCCGAGTGCCACTCCTGCCTTGAGCGCAAGCTGCCGCTGCCCGCTTACGACTGCGTCATGAAGTGCAGCCATGCCTTCAACCTGCTCGATGCCCGCGGCGCGCTGTCCGCGGTCGAGCGTGCCAACTACATCCTGCGCGTCCGCGCCGTCGCCAAGGCGTGCTGCGAGGCCTATATGGCCGAGGTCGCCGGAGTCAACGAGAATGCCGACCAGGAAGGCGAGGTGGCGTAAGCCATGGCAGACGCTAAGGATTTCCTGTTTGAAATCGGTACGGAGGAAATGCCCTCCGCACCGCTGAACAATGCCGTCAAGCAGCTCGGCACCATGATCGCCAAGGGTCTCGACGAGGCCGGTCTGGCCCATGGCGAGGTCCGCGTGATCTCGAGCCCGCGTCGACTGGCTGCGCTCGTGGCCAACGTCGCCACTGCGACCGATGAGGTCCATGAGGTCAAGCGCGGCCCCGCGGCAAACATTGCCTTTGATGCCGACGGTAACGCCACCAAGGCCGCCCAGGGCTTTGCCCGCAAGTGCGGTGTGGCTGCCGAGGACCTGGTCCGTCGCGAGGACACCGACGGCCGCGAGTACGTCTTTGCCGAGAAGAACATCCCTTCCGCCCCGGCCACCCCGATCCTGACGGCCCTGTGCGAGAAGACTATCGCTGGCCTGCAGTGGCCCAACTACCGCTCTCAGCGCTGGGGTCACGAGCATGCGACCTTTGTTCGTCCGGTCCGCTGGATTTGCTGCCTTCTGGGCGAGGACGTTGTGCCCGTGTCGTTTGCCGACGTGACGAGTGGCAATACCACGCGTGGTCATCGCGTGCTTGGCCCCGGTGACCATGTGGTCGCCAGCCCCGCCGTCTACGAGCAGGTGCTCGAGGACGCCGGCGTGCTTTCTGCCGAGCGTCGTCGCGAGGCCATCCTTGCCGGTATCGCCGAGGTCGAGGCTGCCCGTCCCGGCTGCCATGTCGATACGCCCAAGAAGGTCTTTGAGGAGGTCATCAACCTCTGCGAGTGGCCGACGGTGCTCGTTGGTACCTTCGATGAGGAGTTCCTCAAGGTCCCGCACGAGATCATCTGCGAGTCCATGCTCACCAACCAGCGCTACTTCCCGATCTATGACGGCGAGGGCAAGCTCACGCGTGAGTTCGTGGTCGTCTCCAACAGCAAGCCCGAGAATGCCGAGCGCGTGATCGACGGCAACGAGCGCGTCGTGCGCGCCCGTCTGGACGACGCCAAGTTCTTCTACGAGGAGGACCTGAAGATTTCCCTTGACGAGTTCCGTGAGCGTCTGGCCAAGGTTGCCTTCCAGGAGAAGCTCGGTAGCGTGCTCGCCAAGTCCGAGCGCATCGAGCAGCTCGCGCTCGCTATTGCCCGCGAGGCTCATCTGGGCGCCCACCTTGCCGCCGATGCCGGCCGTGCCGCGCACCTGTGCAAGGCCGACCTGGTGTCCAACGCCGTTGTCGAGTTCACGAGCCAGCAGGGCGTGATGGGCGGTTATTACGCGACCGCGATGGGGGAGAACGACGAGGTCGCCCACGCCATTCGCGATCACTATCGTCCCCGCTTTGCCGGTGACGAGCTGCCCGAGGGCACCGCTGGCTGCATCGTGGCCTGCGCCGACAAGCTCGATACCATCGCCGGTATCTTTGCCATCGGCGAGCCCCCGACCGGCTCTTCGGACCCCTATGCGCTGCGTCGTGCCGCTATCGGCATCATCAACATCCTGCGCGACCGCCTGCCGATCGACCCCACGTCGCTTATCGACTTTGCGCTCGAGCTCTATAGTGAGCAGGGCATTGAGTTTGACGCCGCCGAAGTCGCCCAGCAGGTTCGCGACTTCTTCCATGGCCGCCTGGTGAGCATGGCCCGCGACGAGAAGATCCCGGCCGACACCGTTGCTGCCGTCTCCGCGGTGCACATCATCGCCCCGTCCGTCTTCTTCGCCCGCTGCGCCGCCCTCGACGAGGCCCGCAAGAACGATGCCGAGACCTTTGACAACCTGGCTACGGCCTATGCCCGTGCCGCGCATATCTCCAAGTCCGAGCTGGGCGCGGAGTACGACCGCAGCCTGATGGGCGAGGCCGAGCTCGCGCTTGCCGATGCTTCCGAGGCTGCTCAGACTGCTGTCGATGCTGCCCTTGCTGCCGAGGACTATCCGGCCGCATTTGCCGCCCTCGCCGCCCTGCGCGCGCCCATCGACCGTTTCTTCGATGAGGTTATGGTCATGGACAAGGACGAACAGCTCCGCGATAATCGCCTTAAGCTGCTCAACCGCTTCGAGGCCGTTTTCTCCGGCATCGCCAACATCGGTGAGCTTGCCCGCAAAAAGTAAGCTAGCCTGCGCATAAGCGCAAAAGGAGCCCCGCATGGATTGCCCGGTCACCGCTCGTCCCACCGTTATCGTTATCTCCGACTCGCTCGGCGATACCGCTTGTGAGGTGGTGCTTGCGGCGTCCGGGCAATTTGATGAAGGGGCTTTTCGTTTGTTGCGCCTGCCCAAGGTGACCTCGGTGGAGCAGGTGGAGTCGTTTGTGGGCCCGCGCGTCGATGCCGACCATCGCGATATTGCCGTGTTTCACACCATTGTCGATCCGGCGCTTCGCGCCCGCGTGCTCGATTACCTGGGCATGCTGCATATCCGTTCGGTCGACCTGATCGGTCCGACGCTCGCCGTGCTATCGTCGCTCATCGGTGTGCCGCCCAAAGGCGTCGCGGGCGTGATTCACAGGACCGATGACCGCTATTTCCATCGTATCGAGGCCATGGAATATTTCGTTGAGCACGATGACGGGCGCGGTTGCGACGATTTGTCGGGTGCCGATATCGTGCTGCTGGGCGTATCGCGCACGTCCAAGACGCCGCTGTCGATGTATCTGGCTTATCAGGGCTACAAGGTTGCCAATGTTCCGTTGGCCCATGGCATGGAGCCGCCGAAGTCGATTTACGAGGTTGACCCGATGCGCCTGTTCGGCCTGATTTCGACCGTCGATGTGATTTCTGAAATTCGCGATAGCCGCTTGGGCGATGACTACGCTCGTGCCGTTGCCGGCTCCTATGCCGAGCCCGAGAGCGTGCACAGCGAGCTCGAGGAAGCCCGTGCGCTCATGAAGCGCCTAGGCTGCTTTGTGGTACGTACCGACGGCAAGGCCATCGAGGAGAGCGCCTCCGAGATCATCAGCCACTTGGAGGAAATCCAAGAAGCCCGCGCCCGCCGCGCCGCCCGTCGAGCCCAACAAAGCTAGCTTACTGGGGTAGCTAAAAAGCCCCGTCTAAAAAGACTAACTAAAAATAATGCACGATAATGGTAAAGCGATTTAGCAAATTACTTGCATTTGACCTGCAAGTTTATTGAAGTGGTCTCTTCATAAGGTAACCACCTTTACCTACCGTTTACCGCCAGTTTTAGCACGTTTACCAAACCGCGCATCCTCTGCTCAAGCCTGCCCAAAACGCGCCGTATAGTTCCCTCACGGCCCGCATCCGGTGGGTCGATTCGTTACCACGGTCGTGCGCGTTAGTGCATGGAAGGGGAAGTATCGTGAGCGATTGCAAGAGGGTTTACCGTTTTGGAACCGACGCCCAGGGCACCTGTGTCACCGAGGGCGACAAGTCCATGAACTTCGTGCTTGGCGGCAAAGGCGCTAACCTTGCCGAGATGAGCCGTATCGGCCTGCCGGTTCCCGGTGGCTTTACCATTACCTGCCAGACTTGCGTCGAGTACTCCGGTGCCGGCAACGTGTGGCCCGAGGGCGCACTCGATGAGATCGTTGCCGCCGAGGCGGACCTCGAGGCCCGCTGCGGCAAGAAGCTCGGCGACGCCTCCGATCCGCTGCTCGTGTCGGTTCGTTCGGGCGCTCCGTTCTCCATGCCCGGTATGATGGACACGGTCCTCAACTTGGGCCTCAATGACGATTCCGTCCAGGGCCTCATCGCGCAGACGCAGAACCCGCGTTTTGCCTGGGATAGCTATCGTCGCTTTATCCAGATGTTCTCCAACGTCGTCATGGGTGTCGATGCCGACCTGTTCGAGAACGCCCTGACCCAGGCCCGCCTGGTCGCCGGCGTTCGCGTCGATTCCGAGCTTTCGGCCGAGGACCTGCAGGAACTCGTCGAGACCTTTAAGGGCATCTTCTCCGAGAACGTCGATGCCGCCCTGTATCCCGAGCTCGAGGTCGCCGATGGCAAGCCCGTCTTCCCACACGATCCGGGCTCCAGCTGCGCCTTGCCATCCAGGCCGTCTTTGGCAGCTGGATGAACGAGCGCGCCTGCATCTATCGCAAACAGCACGGCATCTCCGACGAGCTCGGCACCGCCGTCAACGTGCAGGCCATGGCCTTTGGCAACAAGGGCGAGACCTCTGCGACAGGCGTCGCCTTTACGCGTAATCCGGCCGACGGCACCAAGGAGTTCTACGGTGACTTTTTGGTTAATGCCCAGGGCGAGGACGTCGTCGCCGGTATCCGCAACACCGAGCCCATCGCCGACCTCAAGACCACCCCGGGCCTCGAGTCCGCAGGTGAGGAGCTCGAGCGCGTGTTCCTGACGCTCGAGGATCATTACCGCGATATGTGCGATATCGAGTTTACCATCGAGCAGGGCAAGCTCTGGATGCTCCAGACCCGCGTGGGCAAGCGCACCGCCACCGCCGCCCTGCGCATCGCCATCGAAATGGTCGAGGAAGGCCTGATCACCCGCGAAGAGGCCGTGAGCCGCATCGATCCCGCGCAACTCGACCAGCTCCTTCACCCGCAGTTCGACGCCTCCAAGAAGTACGAGGCTCTCGCCAGCGGTCTTAATGCCAGCCCCGGTGCCGCCGTGGGCGAGGTCGTGTTCTCGAGCGACGACGCTGTCGCGCGTTCCGCCGAGGGTCACAAGGTCATTCTGGTTCGTTGGGAGACCAACCCCGACGACCTGAAGGGCATGGTCGCCGCCGAGGGCATCCTGACCAGCCACGGTGGCAAGACGAGCCATGCCGCCGTTATCGCCCGCGGCATGGGTACGCCCTGTGTCTGCGGCGTTGAGCGCTTCCACATCGACGCCGCCGAGAAGGTCGTGCGTATCGAGGGCATCGACCGCGTGCTGCGCGAGGGCGATGTCATTTCCATCGACGGTACCCAGGGTATCGTCGTCGACGGCGCCGTTGATCTGGTCTCGGCCGAGCTCACCGGCGATCTGGACACTATCCTGTCCTGGGCCGATGAGATTCGTCTGGACGAGACCTGTGGCCATGCCAACCATGTGCGCGTCAACGCCGACAATCCCGAGGATGCCGAGCTCGCACTCGAGTTTGGCGCCGAGGCTATTGGCCTGTGCCGCACCGAGCACATGTTCCTAGGCGACCGTAAGAACATCATCCAGAGCTTTATCCTGTCTGACGATGAGGCCGTGAAGCAGCAGGCCCTGGCCGACCTGCTCAAGGTTCAGACCGAGGACTTCCTGGCGATGTTCAAGACCATGTCCGGTCGCGATGTGGTCGTCCGCCTGCTCGATCCGCCGATTCATGAGTTCCTGGATAATCCTCGCGACCTCGAGGTCGCCATCACCAAGAAGGAAGCCGCCGGCGCCAGCGAGGAAGAGCTTGCCGTCCTGCGCGCCCGCCTGCGTCGTATCGACGGCATGATCGAGTCCAACCCGATGCTCGGCCTGCGCGGCGTTCGCCTGTCCGTCGTCTTTAGCGATCTGCCGCTCATGCAGGTTCGCGCCGTCGCCACGGCCGCTGCCCGCCTAATCAAGGAGGGCGTCGATCCGCGCCCCGAGATCATGGTTCCGCTCGTTTCCATCACGGCCGAGCATGTCCAGACCCGCGAGGTCATCGAGCGCGTGATCGCCGAGGTTTCCGTCGAAGAAGGCGTCGAGCTCAATATTCCCGTGGGCACGATGCTCGAGCTGCCGCGCGCCTGCATGGTCGCTGACGAGATCGCCCACCATGCCGACTTCTTCTGCTTTGGCACCAACGACCTCACCCAGACGACCTTCGGTTTCTCGCGTGACGACGCCGAGGCTAAGTTCATCCCGCTGTACATGCATAAGAAGATTCTGAAGGACAACCCCTTCGAGACCATCGATACGGCAGTACTCGAGCTGGTACGCATGGCCGTCGAGAAGGGCCGTGCCACCAACCCCGACATGCACTTTGGCGTGTGCGGTGAGCACGGCGGCGACCCCAAGTCCATCAAGGGCCTGTTTAACGTGGCCGACGTGGACTACGTGTCCTGCTCGCCCTACCGCGTGCCCCTCGCGCGCTTGGCTGCCGCCCAGGCCAAGCTCGAGGCCAAGCGTCCCGCCTAACGTTTTGGGCGTAGACGCCTAGTGTAGCCCCCCTTCATGCCGCCCGTCTCATTTGTGAGACGGGCGGTTATCATGTGCGGGTTTTGTCTTTTTGTCTGCGTAAAAAATTGTTCTTGCAGCAGAAACCCGCGCGTGTATACTCGAATACGTTTGTTCAACTACGTGCCGGCCATGGTGGTACGGCACCTCTAGAAGAGTAAGGAATTGCACATGGATTACATCCGCGCAATCGAGCGTCAGCAGATCCGCGAGGACATTCCTCAGGTTCGCGTCGCCGACAACGTCAAGGTTCACTACCGCATTAAGGAAGGCGACCGCGAGCGCATCCAGGTCTTCCAGGGCGACGTCATCCGCATGGCCGGCGCCGGTGCCCGCGAGACCTTCACCGTCCGCAAGATGTCCTTCGGTGTCGGTGTTGAGCGTACCTTCCCGCTTCACAGCCCCAAGATCGCCAAGCTCGAGGTCGTTCGTCATGGTCGCGTCCGTCGCGCCAAGCTGTACTACCTCCGCGACAAGGTGGGCAAGGCTGCTCGCATCCCCGAGAAGCGCTAAGAAGATCGCAGCGTCTGTCCACTCGTTTGGACACAAGGGTCACCTTCGGGTGGCCCTTCTTTTTATCTGATTTGCATGCAAGGAGGGCCTGGTATGGCCAACATGACGAGCTCGGTTTCGGCATCGCAGGTTGCCGGTGAGTTGGCGAGCGCCACGTTTGAGGAGATTCCCGCCCTCGTGGAGCATTATCGCGAGGACCCGCGCCAGCAGGTGATCAAGGCTTGCGAACGCGCCCTCAAACGCCATGCCAAAGAGCTTGCCGAGCGCGAGCGCGTCAATGACATGTACGAGCTTATGCATGAGCTTGGCGGCGATGGAGTGGTCGTTGGTGTCGACGAGGTGGGTCGCGGATCGGTGGCCGGTCCTTTGACGGTATGCGCTGTCTGCCTTCCTATGGAGCCGCGCGTCTGGGGCATCAACGATTCCAAAAAGCTCACGCCGGCGCGCCGCGAGTTGCTCTCAGTGAAGATTGCCGAGGTGGCGACGGCGATCGGTTTTTGCCATATCGCGCCTAAGGATATCGATGAGATGGGCATGGCCCGTGCTATCCGTACCGCCGTTGCGGGCGCCGTGGCCGATACGGGGCTCGAGCCCGATTGCGTGCTTATGGATGGCAACCCCTTGGGCGCCGTTCCTAACGAGCGCGATGTGGTGAAGGGCGATGCCAAGATCGCCTGCATCGCCGCGGCGTCCATCATGGCCAAGGTCACGCGTGAC
>UROJ01000041.1 GCA_900549335.1 uncultured Collinsella sp. | reverse complement strand
AGCACGCGGCTGTTAACCGCGCTGTTGTAGGTTCGAGTCCTACCCGGGGAGCCAGGTTGTAAAACCCGTCGCTTATGCGGCGGGTTTTTTCATGCCGCGATCGCCGTTCGCGAACGTTACCGTATCAACATTTCGTGTCGAGGATGTAATCCCGAGGCCCGCCACCTCAACATGGCGCGGTCGTTGTAGAATATTGCAATGATTGCTCCCACGACATGGTGCCGCGAGCACCAAGAAAAGGAGATTCTTGTGTCTGAGACCATTAACGGCAGCCTGAGCGTCTCGAACGACGTTATTGCCGATATTGCCGGTTATGCCGCGATGACGTGCTATGGCGTTGTCGGTATGGCTGAGCAGCTCCAGGGCGCCGAGAGCGTGCGCCTGCTTGCCGGTCAGCGCCTCCGCAAGGGCGTGCTTGTCTCCGCCGACGAGAACGGCCTTACGGTCGATCTTCACGTCGTGCTCGAGAACGGCGTCAACATGAAGTCCGTCTGCCACAATCTTTCGAGCTCCGTTGCCTTCACCCTGCAGGAGATCGCTCAGATCGATCCCGCCAGCCTTAAGATCGGCATTCACATCGACGCGCTCAAGAGCCGTCTGAACTAGCATCCGAAAACGGAGATTCAAATACCCATGATTGCAAAGACCATTCGCACCTGTTTTCCGATCGCTGCGGCTGCTGTTTCCGACAAGGCCGAGGAGATCAACAAGCTCAACGTCTTCCCCGTACCCGACGGCGACACCGGTACCAACATGTCGCTCACGCTCGCTTCGGTGACCAAGGAGCTCTCCGCCCTTCCTGCCGACGCCGACATGGAAGCCATCGCCGGCGCCATCACCCACGGCTCCCTCATGGGCGCCCGCGGCAACTCCGGTGTCATCACCTCGCAGATCCTGCGCGGTGTGGCCGAGGGTCTCGTCTCTGCCGACGATCCCATTACGTCCGCCAACATCGCCTATGCGTTCCGTCGTGCCGTCAAGGTCGCCTTCCAGGCTGTCCGCAAGCCTATCGAGGGCACGATCCTCACGGTCCTGCGCGATGTCTCGACCAAGGCCGACGAGTGCGAGAAGAAGAAGTTCTCGGCCGAGGACGCGCTCGACGCCATCGTCGTCGAGGCCTACCAGTCCGTCGCCCGCACGCCCGACCTGCTGCCCGTCCTCAAGGAGAACGGCGTGGTCGACTCCGGCGCCTTTGGCTTTGCCATCTTCCTTGAGAACTTTGTGGCCGCAGCACTTGGTCGCAGCACCGTTGTCGAGGATTTCTCCGCCACGTTTGATTCCGCTGGCTCTGCCCGCGACGCGGCCCTCGGTCGCGTTGAGATCGAGGCCAACGACGATTGGGAGGGCTCGGAGTTCCGCTACTGCAACGAGTTCCTCTTTAAGGCCGACGCCCCGTTTGACGAGGACGAGTGCCTTAAGTTCCTGGGCTCCATGGGCGACTGCGAGCTGCTCGTGGGTGCCTACCCCGACTACAAGATCCATGTGCACTCCAACACCCCCAACCTGGTGCTCGAGCACATGCTGCAGCTTGGTCAGATCTATGAGGTCTTTATCCACAACATGGAGATGGAGGCCCACGACCGTACCGCCAAGATTCACGAGGACCAGGAGAAGGCCGCCGAGCCCGCGAAGGCCCTGGGCTTTGTCGCCGTTGCCGCCGGTTCCGGCGAGGCAGACATCCTCAAGTCCCTCGGCGTCGACGTGATCGTGTCCGGTGGCCAGACCATGAACCCCTCGACTGCAGACCTGCTGGGCGCCGTTGACCAGGTCAACGCGACCTCGGTCATCATTCTGCCCAACAACGGCAACATCCGTATGGCCGCCGAGGCCGCTGCCTCAGCCTGCACCGACAAGAAGGTCGCCGTCGTTCCCACCAAGACCGTTCCGCAGGCCTTCTCCGCGCTGTTCGCCGTCCTGCCCGATTCCGAGCTCGAGGACGCCGTCGCCGCTATGGTCGACGCCATCAGCGAGGTCCGCGATGGCGAGGTCACCCGCGCCGTGCGCGATTCCAGCGCCTCCGACGGCTCGCCGATTCACTCCGGCGACGTCATGGGTATCATCGCCGGCTCCATCGATGTGGTCGGCTCCGACGTGAAGCAGGTCACGCTCGATTGCATCAACCGCATGCAGGAGGAAGAGGAGGGCGACGCGCTGACGATTCTGGCCGGCGAGGAGCTGTCCGATGAGGCCTTCCAGGAGATCGTCGACGCCATCGAGGAGGCTCAGCCCGATCTGGAGATCGACGCTCATCGTGGCGAGCAGCCGCTCTATCCCGTGATCTTCTCGATCGAGTAGGCAACTGCCCATGTCCGAGCTGTGCTCCGTGCCGCGCGTCTCGGAGCGCTTTGCCCAGAGCAATGCGCTCGACGAGGATATCGCGCGACTCAAATATGTTTCGGGTAAACGTGAGGAGGCCCTTCGCCGTCTGGGAATTCGGACGGTGGGGGACCTCCTTCTCCATATCCCTCATCGATACCTCGACTTTACCCGTTCTTGGTCTATCGAGATGGCGCCCATCGGTACCGTGTGCACCATCATCGCCACGGTCGACCGTATCGTCCAAAAGCAGCCGCGTCCGCGCATGCAGGTGACCGAGGTCTCACTCGTTGACGAGACGGGCGTGCTGCAGGTCGCCTTTTTCCGCCAGCCCTGGATTGCCCAGCAGCTTAAGCAGGGCGACCGCCTGGCCGTGATGGGCAAGGTCGAGTTTGCCTACGGCTTTAAGCAGATGGCCTCTCCGCACTTTGAAAAGCTCGAGGAAGGGCGTGCCGCGGGCACTATCCTGCCGGTCCATTACGTGAGTGATGGCGTGAGCCAGGCGTGGATGCGCCGCATCGTAAGCGGCGCGCTCGAGGTCGTCGGCAATCCCTTTGATCCCATTCCCGCGCCGCTGCGCGCAAAGCGGAAGCTCATGAGCAATGCCCGCGCGTTGCGATCGATCCACTTTCCCTCGAGCATGGCAGAGCGCGATATCGCGCGCGCACGGCTTGCCTACGAGGAGTGCCTCTACCTGCAGCTGGCGTTGCGTCTGCGCAACGACGGCGGCCTGGTCGATGTGGTGCCCTATGCCCACACCGCGGGCGAGCACTTGGCCGCGCTCAAGCAAGCCCTGCCGTTTTCGCTGAGCGACGAGCAGGAGGCCGCGTTCCAAGACATCCTGCATGATATGTGCGATGGCGGGCGCGTGATGAACCGGCTGCTGCTGGGCGATGTCGGTACCGGTAAGACCGCCGTTGCCGCTTGCGCGCTGGCAGTGGCTGCCGATAGCGGCACGCAGGCCTGCGTTATGGCGCCCACGGGCGTTCTGGCGCGCCAATATGCCGATAAGACCGGCCCTCTGCTCTCCCAGGCCGGCATGTCCTGGGCACTTCTGACGGGTGCCACGCCGGCCGCAGAGCGCGAGCGCATCCATGCCCAGCTGGAATCGGGCGAGCTTGACGTGCTCTTTGGCACCCACGCGGTTCTTTCGGATAACGTTGCGTTCAAGCATCTGTCGCTCGTGGTCATCGATGAACAGCACCGGTTTGGCGTCGGCCAACGCAACGCCCTGCGCGCGAAGGGACCGGGTGCCGATCTGCTCGTTATGACGGCGACGCCCATCCCGCGTACGCTGGCGCTTTCGGTCTACGGCGATCTGGACACGAGCATCATTCGCCATCGGCCCGTCCCTGGTGCTGGCGTGACGACACGCGTGCTCACCGAGTCGAGCCGTGACCTCGCCTATGGCGCCATCCGCGAGGCGCATGAAAAGGGTCAGCAGGCCTACGTGATTTGTCCGCTCGTGGAGCCGAGTGACTCGGCCGATGAGCTGGAAGACGTGCCCGGTATTGCCCGCGACGACGATGGCCGCGTAACCGTCCCCGTGCCACTGCACGATACGGCAACCGAGCTCGACCGCCTGCGTCTGGCGTTGCCGGGTCTTGCCATCGAGCGCCTTCACGGCCGTATGCCAGCGGGGGAGAAGGATCGGGTCATCGATGCCTTCAAGCGTGGCGAGATCGACGTGCTCGTCTCGACTACGGTGGTCGAGGTGGGCGTCGACGTGCCTAACGCCACCGTTATGGTCATTGAGAACGGTGATCGCTTTGGCTTGGCGGCCTTGCACCAGCTGCGCGGTCGCGTGGGCCGCGGCAGCGTGTCGGGCACCTGCCTGGTTATGACGCACTCCAAGGGCAACGGCGGCGCATCGGCGGCGCAAGACCGTCTCCAGTCGCTCGAAAAGACCTCGGACGGCTTTACGCTCGCCCAAATGGACCTGCGTTTGCGCCACGAGGGCGAAATCCTGGGGTACCGCCAGCATGGTGGTGTGACCCTGCGCTTTGTCGACCTGGATGCCGACGAGGAGCTGATAGAGTGGGCCCATTTGGACGCGGTCGAGCTCTTGCGGTATGCTTGCAACCTTGACTCTGTGGCGACGCGTCCCTTGCGCGACGCGGTCGCCATGCGTTATCGACATATCTTTAAGGAGGTCAGCGGAGGATGAGAATCATCGGCGGCGAATGGCGCGGTCGTAAGATCGAGGAGCCCCGTGGTCGCGATGTCACCCGCCCCACGACTGATCGCGTGCGCGAGGCGTGCGCATCTATGGTCATGTCGGCATTCGATTTCGATTTGGACGAGGTTCGTGTGCTGGACGCCTTTGGTGGCTCCGGTGCCTTAGGGTTAGAGATGCTCTCTCGTGGGGCCCGTTCGCTCACGACGTTTGAGATCGATCGCAACGCCGCGCGGCTCATTACCAAGAATATCGAGTCGCTCTGCCGTGACCGTGCGCGTTGGCGCGTGGTCACGGGCGACATGCTGGTGAGTGCCTCGCGCGGCCGCGTGCCGGGCGGTCCCTTTGATCTTGTCCTGCTCGACCCGCCCTATGCTTTTGGTGCCGAGCCGGTCGAGGAACTGCTGCAGGACCTGGCTCAGCAGGGTTTACTTGCGCCTGGCGCTTACGCCCTGTTTGAGCATGCCGCCGCCGATGCGGGCGCGCATCCGGCAGGTTTTGAGACTGTACGTGAGAAGCGCTACGGCATTACCTCGGTCGACCTGCTTCGTTGGGTCGACGATAACGATGGTGAAGGTGACGGCGCCGGCGCAAATGCCGAGAACAACGATGCCACGACGTTTCAGGAGGACGCCCATGAATGACACCATCAACCGCGTGATCGTCCCGGGCACCTTCGATCCCATCACGTTTGGCCATATCGATGTGATCCGCCGCGCCCGTCGCATCTTTCCCAGCGTGATCGTCGCTGTTGCCGAGTCGCAGGGTAAAAACGGCGTGGGCACCACGTTTATGCTCGATGAGCGCGTGGCGCTGGCCCGCGAGGCGCTCGGTGATATCGACGGCGTCGAGGTCCTGCCCTTTACCGGCCTCTTGGTCGACTTCGCTCGCGAACAGGGGGCGGGGGCCGTGGTCAAGGGCCTGCGCGCCATGACCGACTTTGAGTATGAGCTGCAGCAGGCCGACCTTAACTATCGCCTGGATAGCGAGCTGGAGTCCATTTTTGTCATGAGTGCGCCGCAGTACGGTTATATCTCGAGCTCGGTCGTTCGCCAGATTGCCTCGCTCGGCAGCGATGTATCGACGTTTGTCCCGTCCAACGTGGTCGAAGCGCTCAAACATCGCTTTTCGTGACGTTTCTTATTGCTTGGTGGCATGTGGTAAACTAGCACGATGATATGTTACCTATGAAAGGAGACCGGATGCCGGGCGAGAATTTTCCTGGCGATAGGATCGTCAGCTTGGTCGATGAGCTCGAAGGGCTGATCGAGGAAGCCAAGCCGCCTTTCGGCAAGAACGCTCAGTTCAAGGTCATCGACGCCGACGTGTTCTTCAACATCCTCGACGAGATCCGCATGAGCTATCCCGAGGAGTGGCAGAAGTCCCGCCGTATCCTTAAGGAGCGCGAGGAGCTCATGGCTTCCGCCGCCGCTCAGGCCGATTCCATCATCGCTGACGCCCAGCAGCAGGCCCTCACCATTGCCGGTGAGCAGGAGATCGTCCGCTTAGCGCAGCAGCAGGCCGACGACATCCGCGATCGTGCCCAGCAGTACGAGCGCGAGACGCGTTATGCTGCCGAGGACTATGCAGAGCAGGTCTTTACGCACCTGGAGGAGAACCTCAAGAGCCTGACCGGCACCGTTACCCGTTGCCGTCAGCAGCTCAACGAGGGTGCCGCCCAACAGAATGGTCAGTGGTAATGGCTGAGTTCCCGAGCGTTACCGTCGATCTTTCCGAGCAGCTCGAGTTTCCTGGAGATTCGTATCCGCTGACCGGTAAGGTCGATGTCGCCACCTACACGGTGGGCGAGAAGGAGTACCAGCTACAGGACGGCATCGACTACGACGTTGTCTTTACCAATGCCGGTACCGGTGTCTTGCTCACGGGCATGGTCCGCGCGCACGCCACCGGCGAGTGCGACCGTTGCCTGGAGCCCGCCTCGTTTGATATCGCCGGCGAGATCGAGGAGTTCTACCTCTTTGAGGAGCCCGAGGATCCCGAGGCCTACGAGGACGGCTACGAGCTCCTGGGTGAGGACCGTCTAGTCGATCTGGGTGAGCCCATCAATGACGCGGTCGTTATGGACACGCCGTTTGTGGTGCTCTGCAAGCCCGATTGCCGTGGTCTGTGCCCCACATGCGGTTGCAATCTCAACGTCGAGCAATGCGATTGCGCCGCCCAGGCAGAGGCGGAATGGGCCGCTGCCACGGAAAATCCATTTGCAGCATTGAAGAATCTCAAGCTCGATGAGTAAAACTGTGGTAGTATCGCTACTTGCGCGTAATCGCCACACTGGATAGTTCATAAGGAAGGTCACTATGCCCGTACCTAAACAAAAGCAGGGTCGTATCCGCACTCACACCCGTCGTTCCGCCAACATGAAGATCTCGGCTGCGGCTCAGTCCACGTGCCCCCGTTGCGGCGCTGTCAAGCTTCCGCACCACGTGTGCCCCAGCTGCGGTTTCTACAAGGACCGCGAGGTTATCGTTACCGAGTAACGGTATACTCTGGATGCGATGCCGTTCCAAATGGAACCACAATGGCCGGCTCAATGAGTCGGCCATTTTTGTATAAGGAGCATGTATATGAGTAACGTTCGCGTTTGTGTAGACGTTGTGGGTGGAGACGAGAAACCTCAGGTCGTTCTCGATGGTATCGAGGCTGCACTTGCCGCCGATCCCGATATCGAGGTCTTGGCAGCTGGCCCCGCCGAAATCGTCAATCCCTTTGCTGCTTCCCACGCACGTGTTGAGGCCCTTGAGGCACCCGACGTTATCGCCATGGATGACGATCCCATTCGCGCCGTGATGACCAAACGCAAGTCTTCGATCGTGCTGTCGTGCCGCGCCATCAAGAAGGGAAATGCGGACGCGTTCTTCTCCGCCGGCTCCACCGGCGCCATGACCGCCGCGGCTACTGCCTACGTGACGCCGTTTAGATATATGGCAGAAGGTAAGAAGCAGCCGGTGCGTCCCTGTCTGACCAATGCGCTGCCCAATCGCGCCGGCGGTCTGACGGTGCTGTGCGATATGGGCGCCAACCCCGATGTCGAGGTCGATGACATGGTGCGTTTTGCTCAGATGGGTAGCGCCTATGCTCGCGTCGTCCTGGGCATCGAGCATCCCCGCGTGGGCCTGCTTGCTAACGGCACCGAGGACGAGAAGGGCTCCAACTTTACCAAGGCCTGCTTCCCAGCCATGAAAGCCGCCGTTCCCGGCTTTGTTGGTAACTGCGAGGGAACGGACATCACCTCCGGTAACTTCGATGTCGTCGTTGCCGATGGCATGTCGGGCAATATTGCGCTCAAAGCCACCGAGGGCGCTGCCAAGTTTTTGCTGCAGGAACTCAAGGGTGCCTTTATGTCTTCACTCGGCACCAAGATCGCCGCGCTGCTCATTAAAAAGCAAATGCGCGAGATAAAGGCCAAGCTTTCGGGCGACGCCAAGGGCGGTGCGATTCTTTTGGGCCTGCGTGGCGTGGTCCTTATCGGCCATGGCGCCACCTCGGTCGAGGCTGTAAAAAACGGAACGCTCGCGGCGGCCGAAGCCGTGCGCGCCGGGCTGGTCGAGAATGTCGCCAACTCTATGGACGGTATCGTTTTATAACAGTGGCGTTATGCGTCTCGGGGCTTGCGTCGTGGGGTAGAATCAGAACCGTGTCTTGGTACCGCCCGGGCGGTACCATTCTTTTGGTATTCATGCACTATGAGAGGAAGCGCTATGGATCGCTCCGAAATCTTCGACAAGATCGCCGATGTCGCTGCTGACGTTCTGGGCGTCGATGTTGCCGAAATTAGCGATGAGACCACCTTTGACGACCTCGATGCCAACTCGCTCGAGCGCCTGCAGCTGGTTACGGCTATCGAGGACGAGTTCAACCTCGAGATCGATGACGAGACCCTGCTCTCGCTCAACTCTGTCGCCGACGCCGTCGACGCTATCGAAAACGCCAGGGAGGCCTAGGTCTTGGCTTTGTCTGAACGACTTACGCGCGCCCAGGAAATTCTGGGCCACGAGTTCACTAATAAGGTGCTGCTGCGCGCGGCCCTTACGCATCCCTCGGCAGTCGAAGGCCAGCCGGTTTCTGCCAGCTATGAGCGCCTTGAGTTCTTGGGCGATTCCATTTTGGGCGCCGTGGTCGCACGCTCCCTGTTTGAGTCCTATCCGGAGTTTGACGAGGGCAAGCTCACGCGCCTGAAGGTGTCGCTTGTCTCGGGTGCTACGCTGTCCGAGGTTTCTCACGAGCTGGGCATCGACGACATCATCATCTTTGGTGCCTCCGAGACCGGTACCGGTGCGCGCGGCCTGCATTCGGCCCTCGAGAACGTCTATGAGTCGCTCGTGGGCGCGCTGTACCTGGATGCCGGCTGGGACGTTGCGGCGGAGTTCATTCACCGTACGCTTAAGCCGCATTTGGCTTCCGAGCGTGCCGAGCATCCTGCGAACCCCAAGTCGTTTTTGCAGGAGTGCGTGCAAGCCGACGGTCACGAGCCCCCGGCGTACAAGCTCGTTGGCTCCGAGGGCCCGGCGCATGCGCCCACCTTTACCGCCGTGGTTTTGATCGATGGTATTCGCCAGGGTCGCGGCTCCGGCTCCTCAAAGAAAGAAGCCGAGGGAGCCGCCGCGCTCGAAGCGCTCGACCGCATGGGTTACACCACCAACGGCGTGATTCTGAACAAGAAGCACGTGTAAGCGAGGAACCGTGTATCTCAAGTCCCTCACGCTCAAAGGGTTCAAGTCGTTTGCCGACCGCGCCCATATGACGTTTGAGCCGGGCCTGACCGTCATCGTCGGTCCCAACGGCTCGGGAAAATCGAACATCTCCGACTCGATTCTGTGGGTCCTGGGCGAGCAGAGCGCCAAGCAGCTGCGCGGTCAGGCCATGGAGGATGTCATCTTCTCGGGCTCGTCAGCGCGCAAGCCGGTGGGTGTCGCCGAGGTCACGTTGGTGCTCGATAACTCGGACCATATGCTGCCCGTCGATTTTGACGAGGTCGCCATCACCCGTCGCATGTATCGCTCGGGCGAGAGCGAGTACCTCATCAACTCGAGTCCGTGCCGCCTGATGGACATTCAGGACATCCTGCACGATTCGGGCCTGGGCAAGGATACGCATTCCATCATCAGTCAGGGCAAGCTCGACGCCATTTTGCAGAGCCG
>UROJ01000040.1 GCA_900549335.1 uncultured Collinsella sp. | reverse complement strand
ATGCAGCGTCTCTAGCCCATCCCAAAAAAAGTTGCGGTGGAATACGGAGTAGATAAGGCCTTTGACAGCCAAAACAGTCCGTATTCCACCGCAACTGATTTAACGATACCAAAAATACTCTTCAACTCGCCGCGCTCGCGTCCAAATGCACAAAGCGCCCCGCGAACGGATGCCCGCGGGGCGCCTCGATGACGGGCCTTACTTGATACCGCGGCCCAAGTCTTCGGCGATTTTGTCTACGCCCTTAAGCGCGGCGCACGTCTTTTTGTTGGAGCAATGCCCCGTGCAAACGCCACCCTGAGCGCAGTCGGCGCAGGTGCCCTTACGGTAGATGCGCACGCACACGGCGACAAACGCAATGCCGATAACAGCCAGCACAACAATATCGATAGGTGCCATAGCAAGCCTCCTCTAGTTAACCACCACTTACTTTACCCTATTCTTCACCTGCCAAAAAGGGACAGGTTTATTTTGGCAGGTTTTATCTGCGGAAACGCCACATCTCCCCCACCAAAAAGCCCGGGTGTCACTGGGACACCCGGGCTCATGGAAAGGGGCTACCTTGATGCAGGATTAGGCAGAGATGGCAGCAGAAGCAGTATTGGTCTCGTCCTCGTCGGTCCATGCATGCTTGGGCATGGGACGGAAGATCTGGAAGAGCATCGCAACCAGCAGCACGATAGCCACAACCGTCCAGATACCAAACTGGCCAAGAACAAGCAAGTTGTAGAACTGGTTGATGAACAGGCCGATGACCCATGCGAAGGCGCACTCGTAGCCGATGGCAATCGCGGTCCACTTGCCGGAGTCCATCTGATTGCGGATGGTGCCCATGGCGGCAAAGCACGGAGCGCACAGCAGGTTGAAGGCGCCAAAGGCAACGCAAGCGCCCATAGTCGGGAACATGCCGGCAAACGCGGTCCACAAACTCGGGTCGGTCTCGGCAGCGTCGGCAACCGACAACAGCGAGCCGGCGGTGGCGACGACGTTCTCCTTGGCGACAAGTCCAGAGACAGTCAGCGCGGTGGCCTGCCAGGTGCTAAAGCCGAGCGGGGCGAAGATCCAGGCAACCAGGTTGCCCAACATAGCGAGCACGGAGTAGTCCATGAACTCCTCGGGGATGCCCTCCATGGCAGGCAGGAAGCCAAAGGCGCCGTTGTAGCTACCAAAGTTGGAGAGGAACCACACCACGACGGTGGACGCGAAGATGACCGTACCGGCCTTTTTGATAAAGGCCCAGCAGCGCTCCCACACGTGCAGCGCCCAAGAGCGGATCGCCGGGAAGTGGTAGGCAGGAAGCTCCATAACGAACGGCGTCGGGCGACCGGCGAAGAGCTTGGTCTTCTTGAGCATGAGGCCCGAAGCGATGACGGCAAAGACGCCCAGGAAGTAGAAGAGCGGGCTGATCCACGCGGCGGTGGTGGAAGAATCGCCGATGATGGAGCCCATGAGCAAGGCGATGATCGGCAGCTTGGCGCCACAGGGAATAAACGTGGTGGTCATGACCGTCATACGGCGGTCCTTCTCGTTCTCGATGGTCTTGGTAGCCATGACGCCGGGGACGCCGCAGCCCGAGGACACGAGCATGGGGATAAAGGACTTACCGGACAGGCCAAAGCGGCGGAACACGCGGTCCATGATAAAGGCGACGCGGGCCATATAGCCGCAGTCCTCCAAGAAAGACAGCATCACGAACAGCAGGAACATCTGCGGCACAAAGCCGAAGATGGCACCCAGGCCGCCGACGATACCGTCGCAGACCAGCGAATCGACCAGGCCGCCGTCCTCGGTGCCACCCGCCACGAGGGCGTCGTGCACCACGGTGGTGATACCCGGAACATAGGGGCCGTACTGCGCCGGGTCGACCGAGTCGGCGTTGTCGCCCGCAGCCTCGACAGCTGCGTCATAGGCGTCGCGGCCCTGGCCGAGCACATACCAACCGTCGGTACCAAAGAGCTGGTCGTTGGTGAAGTCGGTCACCGTGCCGCCCAGGGTGGAAACGGCGATGTAGTACACGCAGAACATGATGACGACAAAGATCGGCAGGCCCAGGATACGGTTGGTAACCACGCGGTCGATCTTCTCGGAGGTGCTCATCTTTGCCGGAGCCTTGGTGAGGCACTCATCAATGATGTGGGCAATCACGCCATAGCGTTCGCCGGTGATGATGGACTCGGCGTCGTCGTCGCAGTCCTGCTCGCACTGGGCGATCAGCTGTTCCACGCGAGCGGCCTTCTCCTTGGTGAGGTTGATGAGCTTGCAGGCGTCCGCATCACGCTCGAACAGCTTGACAGCGTAGTAGCGACGCTTGTTGGCGGGAACGCTTGCCGGCAGGTTGTTTTCGATGTGGTCCAGAACGTCCTCGATGGAGGAATCGAACTTGTGCTCCGGCACCTGGCCCTTGGAAGCAGCGGACTTCTTGACCTGCTCGAAAAGCTCCTTGATACCCTTGTTCTTAAGGGCCGAGATCATCATGACCGGGCAACCGAGTTTCTTGGAGAGCTTGTCCGTGTCGATCTTGTCGCCGTTCTTCTCGACCAAGTCGGCCATGTTGAGGGCGACGACTACGGGCAGGCCGGTCTCGATAACTTGAAGCGCCAGGTACAGGTTGCGCTCAAGGTTGGTGGCATCGACAACCTGGACGACCACATCGGGCTCGCCGCTCATGAGGTAATCGCGCGAGCATTGTTCCTCGGGGCTGTAGGGGGAAAGCGAGTAGATGCCAGGGAGGTCCGTGATGGTAACGTTCTTGTCGCTTAGGAGCTTGGCCTCCTTTTTCTCAACCGTGACGCCGGGCCAGTTGCCAACGTAGCCGTTGGCGCCGGTGATCAGGTTGAAAAGCGTGGTCTTGCCGCAGTTGGGGTTACCCGCCAGCGCGACATGGATCTGAGAATCCGCCATTCAATCCTTCTTCCTTGTGTGCCCGCGCTGCTTTCTCCGCACGGGCTGGATAATGTGCTTCAAAAATGCTGCATTAAGTTAGAAAAACCTAACTTTATCTGCAGAAATATACGCCGCAAGCCCCTACTGGACCTCGACGACGGCCGCCTCCTCCTTGCGGATGGAAAGCTCGTAGCCGCGCACGTTGATCTCGACCGGATCACCGAGCGGCGCAACCTTCACGACCTTGAACGAAGTGCCCTTGATGAGCCCCAGGTCCATAAGGTGGCGGCGAAGCGCACCCTCACCGTGAAGCTTGACGATAGTAGAGCTCTCGCCCACCTTAACGTCACCCAACGTCTTCATCCTCTTGTCCCCCTTTCGGTTTTTATGAAATGTTGTGGACTAACCGACGGTCATGATGTGCATGGCAACCTTGGAATCGATGCCAAAGCGTGCACCCAACACTGTGACGATGATATTGGCGCCACTCGAGCTCACCACGTGGATTTCGTTGCCCTCGACAAAGCCAAGGTCCTTGAGGTGGTGCTTCATGTCCTCATTGCCCTTTACACGAGACACGTGCACGGTCTCGCCCGCTTTTACCATCGAAAGCGGCATGGCCGGCATCTGCGGTCCGCAAGACATGAGTTGCTCCTAACGTCAGTTCGTCCTCAACATCGACGCGATAAAAGTTAACCACGTCTATGTTCGCTTTAGTAAACTAACACGTGGTTAACTTTTTGGAAAGGGTCCCCATTCAGATTTCGAAAAAGTTTCCTATACGAAACAAAAGAGGCACCGCAAAGACCATCTCTTTGCGGTGCCTTGTCATACCAATTTATGCAACAAAGGGGACTGCCCCTTTGCCACATTGATGCGCTTAGAGCGAGAGGTTTCTGATCGACGTGACGCAGGAGGCCTCATCCACGCCCGAAACGCGGAAGATGATGTCCTCGCCGCACTCGCCATAGAGAGCCATGAGGCCCATAACGTCGCGACCGTCGGTATGGCGGTCGCCGATGCTGACCGACACGTCGCTACGATGCCTGGCGATAATGTCATAGAGCAGCGCAACCGGGCGGGCATGCAATCCCAACGGATCTTTAATCGTCTTTGTAAACTCGACCATGTCCCCTCCCGCGACATCGTACATTCGGCCGGCAAACCCAGCCATATGGTAGCTATTGTACCGTTAGATGCTTGTTGAGAGCTCCTCTGAACACCTCGTGGGCAAAAAGTGGCAAATATGAGTACTGTCACCAATTTAGTAGCAGCAAAATCGAGAGCAAATTGCCTAATTTGAGCGATTCGAAGAGGTTGAAAGCCGTCAACGCCCTTTAAAGGGGGTTAGATAAATTGATTTTGAGCCCATTTTCGCTCAGAGCAGGCCGAAAAATATGACACCTCTTTTGCAACAGTACTCATATTTAGCATTTTTTGACCACGGGGTCCAAAACCATGCCCCAAAACACAAAAGGAGGGGCCTCGTAAGGCCCCTCCTTAGGAAAGGGAATCGATTTATTCCACAGCCGTAGATTAATCCTAGCCGCTACTCCATCATATCGAGGACAGACGGACGCAGTTCGCTCTCGGCGGCCTCGGGATCGGTCTCGCGCAGGCGGTTGATGTAGCGGTTGTACCACATCACGGCAAGGCCCAGGAAGACAACCACGCCGCCAACGTTGTAGACCAGCGTCAGCCACAGCGGCTGATCGAGCGGAATGGTGCCGCAGATAAGCACGAAGCAGAAGACCACAAGCAGGAATGCGGCAACGACCAGGCCAAAGCTGCGCGAACCCATGCGGAAGCCACGGGGAGCGGCGTCAAAGTTCTTGCGCAGCATAAAGTAGGCAAGCAAAATCAGCAGCGGCGGGAGCAGAGCGGTGGCAGCAGTCATGTTGGTGACGATCATGAGCAGGTCGTCGAGGTTACCGGAGCCCAGGGCCGGAATGATCAGGATGGGGACGACGATGGCGAACTGCAGCCAAGCGGCGCGGGCGGGAATGCCGTGCTCGTTGAGCTCGACGATCTTGCTACCAAAGACGCCCTTGGGGATCTCGGTGAAGAAAACCTTGATGGGAGCAGAGGTCCACATCATGAGGGAGCCCAGCGTGGCGGCGAGAAGGATCAAGCCGATGGCGCGCGTAGACACTTCCATGGGAATGCCAAAGTGGGCAAAGACAGCGCCGAATACGTCGAAGATACCGGTGGAGATGGCAACGCCGCCCTCGGGGATGAACAGGTTAACCAGCAGCGAAGCGCCTGCATACAGAAGGCCAATGGTCAGACCGGCGATAACGACGGTGCGCACGAAGGCCTTGACGCCACCCTTAAGGTCGTTAAGGAACACGCCGACAGACTCAGCGCCGCCAACGCCCTGGATGATCCAGGCAAGCGTACCGAAGAAGCCCCACGCAGTTGCGAAGTTGCTCATGTCGGGAGCCATGTTAGCGGGAGTAGGAGCCGTAGCGAACTCAACGCCGCCAAAGGCAGCAGCCAGGGACAGCAGGATGAACACGGCGGTCAGGCCGAGAGCCGCGGTCGAACCAAAGGAGGAAATGGAACCGATCCACTTAGCGCCCTTGGTCGAAACCCACGTGGCGATAGCAAAGACGACGATCTCGATAATGGTGATCCACAGCTGCGAAAGCTCGGCGTTGGCACCAAAGAACACGTAGCTCGCGTAGATGATGACATTGGGCAGGACGGACGCAAAGAAGAACAGGTTAACGAACCAGTAGCTAAATGCCGTCAGGAACGCCCAGCGACCACCCATCGAGGTCTTAACCCATGCGTACACGCCAGACTCGGAGTCCTTGTTGAGGCCGACGAACTCGGCGGTAACCAGGGTATAGGGGACAAAGTACAAAAGCGTAGCGAAAAAGAACGACGGCGCTGCTGCCAAGCCGATGGCCGCGTTGTTGTTGATGATGTTCTTGATACCGAACACGGCGGCGACCGTCATGCCCAGCAGAGCGAACGAACCAATCGTTCCTCGTTTTTCAGAGCTCATAAGCCCTCCCAATCATCTGTTAAATGTCATCTAATACCGTCCGAGCTGCAAGTGCAAACACGGACGGCGCACCTGCTAAGGGGAATGGGGAAAAGGGAGTCAACAAAGCCATCCCCCCTAACGGCGCGAAGCAAACGTCCAAACGGACGAATACTACTTGTTGGGGAAGGAATAACCTTCGACCGTCACGTGCAGCACCACGACGCGGGGATCCGCGGCATCGGCCACGACACGGTAGGCCTCGTCAATTTCGACGACGGCAACGCCGCCGGCGGGAATCGTCACGGTCTCCCCCGTACCCTCAAAGCGCTCGCGATCGTCGATATCGCTGTAGGCGCGCGTACAGGTAAGATCGGCCTTGGAAGCCACCTCGACGGTCAGATCGCCGTCGAGCGGGGCGAGCACGGCATGGTAGCGACGGTGACCGACCAGATCGGCAGTAGCCGCCTCGTGGGCGTTCACCCACCAATACACCAGCGAGTCGCCGATAGAGTACGCCACATCATGCTGCAGTTCAGAAACGCCGTCGAGCGCCTGTCCGGTACGCATCCACTTCTTGACGGACTTCATCTGGGCGTCGAAATCAGCACGCGAGTTAAAGACATGCATGACTTATGCCTCCTTAATGGGTGCCAGCGCCTGAGCCAGATCGGCAGACGTCAGCGGTCGCAGGGACACCTCAAAGCTGAAGCCCTCAAAACGGGTGCGGTAGGAATCGAGTACCTCGGAACCCCAAGAGTTCGAACCAAGGCCGAGCAGCTGGTCGTTGATGTTGACCGTAACCGTGTCGCCCGGGACAAGATCGTAGACGTGCTTAGCGTTATCGATAGCCTCGCAGCTATAGGGCCATGCCGAGAACGAGAACGGGTTGGAAGCGGCGTCGGCTGGACGGGTCACCAGCACGCCGTCACCGTGGCTAGAGCGCAGGGCAACCCAGCGGGTGTCCTCGCGGTTGGCGCAGTCCTGAGGCATCACGTAGGGCGTGAACATGTCGTCGACCGTAGTGCGGTAATGACCGACCGGGTTGGCGCGCAGCGAGTCCGGATAGTTCTCGCCCGGGCCGTGGCCATACCACTCGACGGCACGATCACAACCGGGAACCTCGAAGGAGATGCCGATGCGCGGGATAATGTCCGAATAGTCGCCGTAGGGCTCACCGGAAACCTTGAGGTCGACGCGACCGCTCGGAAGCACGGTGTAGACGAGCTCGACGCGCATGCCGAACGCGCGGACGGGAGGAGCGATACGCTGGCTCACGGTAACGACGACCGCATTGCCGTCCTGCTTCCAAGAAACCTTGCGGGTAGACGTCTGCATCACATCGATGAAGTTGTCCTTCCACAGGGAGTCGTACTCCTGGGCGTGGTTATCGACGAGCGGATGCCAAAAACCAACCTGGGGGCCGGAGGTCATGACGTCGCGGCCGGATGCCTTCCACTCGCTCACGGTACCGTTGACCTTGCTGAAGGTCAGCTCGCTGTTGAGGGAGTGAATGCGAATCTCCTGCTCGGTCTCCTCGACCGTAAGCTCGGGACGAGTGGGAGCCGCGATGGCCGGCGCCGGGTGGTTGGCGATGGCAAACTGGCTTGCACCCAGCTGGAACATCGGCTCGCACCAGGCGTGAGCGGCCATGGTGTAGGCGTGCACGGTCAGCAGGGTCTCGCCCACCGCGGCCTCGCGAATCACCAGCGGAAGCTGGACGGACTCGCCGGGGGCAACCGCGCCGGGCACGAGCGTCTTGCGGCAGACCACATCGCCGTCCACCAGGGTCTCGGCCGACAGGCAAACATCCTCGAGGGTGGTAAACCAACGCTTGTTGGTGACGGTCAGTTCGCCTGCCTCGGCGTCATAAGCCATGCGGACCGGGCAGATGACCTGGCCGTACTCGGTAAGGCCCGGGCTCGGCTGCTGCCAAGGGAACACCATGCCATCGATGCAGAAGTTGCTGTTGTTGGGGTAATCGCCGTTGTCGCCGCCATACATGTCGTAGGCAACGCCGTCCTCGGTCACAGCAGCCAGACCGTGGTCGCACCATTCCCAAATAAACTGGCCTTGGATGCAATCCCAGCGATCGAAGACCTCCTGGTACTCGGACAGGCCTCCGGGACCATTACCCATAGAGTGGCCGTACTCGCAGTTGATGCGCGGCTTGGGGAACGGATGCTCGCCAAAGTCGTTCATCTGCGACACGCGGGAGTACATGGTGGAAATGACGTCGACGGTATCGGCGTTGCGATCCTCCTCGTAGTGGACCGGACGACCGTCGAGCTCGTGAGCTTTGGCGTACATCGCGCGGATGTTGCAGCCATAGCCGCTCTCGTTGCCCATCGACCACATGATGATGCACGCGTGGTTGCGCTCCTGCATCACCAGGCGCTCAACGCGGTCAACGTAAGCCGACTCCCAGGCAGGGTCGTCGGTGACCAGGGCGATATTGCCGATATTCTCGAAGCCGTGGCTCTCCATATCGGTCTCGGCGACCAGCATGATGCCGTACTCGTCGCACAGTTCGTAGAAGCGCGGGTCGTTGGCGTAGTGGGACGTGCGCACCGCGTTGATGTTGTGCTGCTTCATGAGCTCCAGGTCGCGGCGCATGCGCTCGAGGCCCACGGCGCGGCCCTTGTGATCGTCGTGGTCGTGGCGGTTGACGCCATGCATCTTAAAGTAGGTGCCGTTGAGGTAGATATGATTGCCCTCGACCGTCACCTCGGCAAGACCCTGGCGATGCGGAACGTACTCGCTGACCTCGTCGCCGTCGTAGACCTCAAACGTCAGGTCATAGAGGAAGGGGTCCTCGGGGTTCCAGAAGTGGGCATCGGCAACGCTGCACTCGGCATGGCCGTCGACGCACTCGCCCGTAGCGACCACATTCTGGCCATCGCTGAGCGTATACACAACGCGGCTTGCGCCCTCGGCAACCGTATCGAGCGTGATCAGAGCGGCATCGCCCTCGCGGTGCGTGCGGAATTTAAAGTCGACCAGATGCGCGGCGGGACGCTGCATAAGGTACACATCGCGGAAGATGCCCGATGCCCACCACATGTCCTGGTCCTCGATGTAGCTACCATCGCTGTACTGCAGAACCTTGACCGCAAACAGGTTGTCGCCCTCGACGAGCGCGTCGGTCACGTCAAACTCGGCGGACAGGCGCGAACCCTTGGTCATGCCGATAAACTTGCCGTTGACATACAGCTCGCCGTAGCTCTCGATACCGTCGAAGCGAATGATCTCGCGAGCGCCGGCAGGCACGGCAGGAAGTTTGACGATGCGCTGGTAGACGCCCGTGGGGTCATCGGAGGGAACAAACGGCTGATCCACCGGGAACGGGAAGCCCTCGTCGGTATAGGCGAGATTGCCATAGCCGTCTACCTGCCACAGGTGCGGAACCTCCACGTGATCCCACTCGGGCTCGTACGTGCAAAGCGCCTCGTTGGAGACGGCCGCGGGGCCCTCAAAAAGGCGGAACTGCCACGAGCCGGACAGCTGGACAAATCCGCGCGACAGCTCGCGGCTGTACGTAGCGGCGAGATCGGCAGTCTCATAACCCATAAAGTACGCATGGGGTGCCAGGCGGTTCCTGTGGGTGAGCGCTTGGTTTTCCCAATCGTTAATGGCGTCCATGGTGATGCTCCTTCGTCATCGTAGTGCTTCTTTGTGCAACCGGTTGTACTTATCTTACGGGCGGTACAAAAATCTGTGCAACCGGTTGTCCGCCGAACGGTCGATTTTGCCGGATTAACGGTGCAACCGGTTGTACAACCATGCTACTTATGTCACTCTAAGCTTA
>UROJ01000039.1 GCA_900549335.1 uncultured Collinsella sp. | reverse complement strand
TAAGGGGTCAAAGTGCCGTAGATTGCCACGAAAGAGGAGTGAAGCGTACTTAAGGTACGCGAGCGACGATTGAGCGGCAAGGTGCGGTGCTTTGGTCCCCTTAGACCAACTTTCCTAGACAGTGGTCAATCATGTGCTGGACCATCTGCGCCTCGAAGCCCACAAAGTCCTGCTTGCGCTCGCGCATCTTGCCGTCGACGATCACGTCATAAGCGACCTTGCACTTGATATAGCGCGTGGACTTGGTGACCTCCTCGTGCGTCAGGCAGCTCTCCTCCATCTTGCTGGCGCCCAAGCCAAACACCAGACGGGGGTTGTAGAGTACATGGGGCTCGCCGGCGTCGTCCAGATAGACGCAGACTTTCTTGGTAACGCCAATCTGGTTAGCGGCAAGGCAGCCGGCATCGTCGAGCGACTTGATGGTATCGATCAGGTCCTGAGCAACCGACTCGTCCTCGACGGTCGCAACCTCGCAACGCTGGGACAGGATAGCCTCGTCGTGGCAAAGCTCTTTAATCATACGTTCCTCCATAGGGGTCGTTGTAACCGCTTAAGTATACGGTACCCACACATTTTCATACGAAAAATACCGCCCGTCCGTTACAAAGCGCCGAACATCAACATGCGAGGAACAACAGCGTCGTAAAGGGGCTATAGTGGGTGAGTTCGTGTCAATCGGCCTAAACTCGGGGCCGAACAAGGAAAGGGTATGCATGGACGAACTATTTCACGTCAGCGAGCGCAAGTCCACAATCGGGACCGAACTCCGCGCTGGACTGACAACGTTCCTGGCGATGGCCTACATCATCGCCGTCAACCCCGCGGTGCTCTCGGGCGCTGGCATCGATGCGGGAGCGCTCGCCTGCGCCACCTGCCTGGGCGCCGGCATCATGACCATCTGCATGGGCATCTTCGCCAACCGCCCGCTCGCCTGCGCGTCGGGCTTAGGCGTCAACGCGATGATCGCTGGAATCGCCACCACCGTCTGCGGCGGTGACTGGCACGTGGCCATGAGCGTCATCTTCCTCGAGGGTATCGTCATCTTGCTGCTCGTGCTCTGTGGCCTGCGCGAGGCCATCATGGACGCCATCCCGGTTGTTCTGCGTCACGCCATCTCGGTGGGCCTGGGCCTGTTCATCGCCATGATTGGCCTGTGCGATGCCGGCATTATCACCGCTGGCGCCGGTACACTCGTCGGTCTGGGCGACATCACCTCCCCCACCTTCATCGTCGGCATCATCTCCATCCTGGTGACGGTCGCCCTCGCCTGCCGCAACGTCCCCGGCTCGCTGCTCATCGGCATCGTCGTCGCCGTCATCGCCGGTATCCCCCTAGGTGTGACCCAGGCTCCGACCGGTATCATCGCCCCGCTCGACTTCTCGAGCATCGGTGGCCCCATCGCCGACGCCGGCGGCGTGCCCGCCATCGTCAAGGTCCTTACTGACCCCGCGCTCCTCGTCATCTCGTTCTCGCTGCTCATGAGTGATTTCTTCGACACCATGGGCACCGCGATGGCCGTGGCCAAGCAGGGCGAGTTCCTCACCGACGACGGCAACGTCGAGAATATCAAGGAGATCCTGATCGTCGACTCCGCCGCCGCTGCTGTGGGCGGTTTCATGGGCGTCTCCTCCATCACCACCTTCGTCGAGTCCACCTCTGGCGCTGCCGACGGTGGCCGCACGGGCCTCACCTCCGTCACCACCGGCGTGCTGTTCATTCTCGCCGCGTTCTTCTCCCCCATCGTCACCATCGTTTCCAGCGCCGCCACCTGCGGTGCTCTGGTCTACGTCGGCTACCTCATGATGAGCGAGGCCTCCGAGATCGACTGGTCCGACGTGTCGCAGGGTTTCCCGGCGTTCATGATTGTCGCCGGCGTGCCCTTCACCTACTCCATCTCTGCCGGCATTGGCCTGGGCTTTATCGCCTACGTGATCGTCGCGCTCTTTAAGGGCGAGGCCTCCAAGATCAAGCCGCTCATGTGGATCGCAGCCCTTGCCTTCCTCGTCTACTTCTTCGTGGCGTAACGGCACGGCCGACAAACCAAACCATGAAAGCGCGGAATCGCATTGAGCGGTCCCGCGCTTTTCTTTTAAGCGAGTCGACACACGGGTGCATAACCCATTTCTCCCCCGTCTTTTGGACATTTTGCCCTCCAAACGGCACTACCGCCGGCTACATCCTGCAGATATGCTGAGCGTAATCGCATAGGCCCTATGAGGATGGGAGTAACCATGGCCGCCTTGTTCACGACCCCCAAGCGCAATGACAAAACCTCTGGAGCCCATTTTATCGAGCCCGACGTGCGCCATCGCACGTTGCTCGCACACGGCAGCTGGCGCCGCGTGACGCGCCGCATCGTCGTGGGTGCCGTATGCGCGCTCACGGTAAGCTCGTTGCTCATGCCGAGCATCTCGCTCGCAGCCGAGTGGGTGGACGTTGGCGGCACCCAGTACAACGCCGGCACCGCGGCGGGCGACGACGCCGGCACATGGAGCTGGGACGGCGCCGACGATATGAAGCTCAACGGCTATGACGGCGGCGCAATCAAGGCTGCGGGCAAGCTCAACATTGCCTATGAGGGCAAGAACACCGTGAAAACCGAGCCCGATTACACCGGAGCCGCCATCAAAGCGCAGGATGGCACTAGCCAGAAAGCAGAGTTGAACATAACGAGCTCGAATAGCACGGATGAGCTCAATGTGACAGCCGAGGCCGATGCAATTAAATCCACAGGCGATCTCTCCATTTCTGGCGCAGGCACTGTGAACACCACAAGCACTGCTTCCGACGGAATTGAGGCAAAAGGCGATCTCTCTATCACGGGCTCGGGCACCGTGAATGCAACGGGCGGTACCGAAGGCATCCAATCCAAGGGCAAGACCACCATCGATTCCTCTGGCACAGTGATCGCTAAAGGAGGCGAAGGTTACGGCATCGCCGCGGGCAGTGACCTGACCATCAAAGGCGGTGGCAAGGTAGAAGCAAGCTCTATAGAAGAAGCAGCGATTTGGGCTAAAGACGGCATCAACATCTCGGGCGGCAGCCAGGTTAAGGCAAACTCCGAGGGAGATCTTGCCGTCGACACTGAGCGCAGTCTCGCGGTCACGAACGCCTCCCTTGACGCAAGCGGTGTTGAATATGGTGTCTATGCCTACAAGGGCGTTACGCTCGATCACGCGACCGTGACGGTCCGTACAAGCGCGAGCGGCGGTCAGGCCATCGCCCTCATCACTGACGGGGACGACATCGTCATCAAGAATGGTTCCATCGTGGACGCGTTCGCGGAAGGCAAATTCTCGGTTGCAATCTCTACCAGAAACCACCAGCCAAACGTCGCTGGCGGACACATCTACATCAGCGACTCCGTTGTCAAGGCTATAGCCCGCTATGTCGAGTCCGGTAGCGACGGCCCCGATCACTACAGCAACGACCAAAGCGGCGGGGTCATCCCTGAGCCTAGGGGTCTGAACATCGGTATCTTCGCCCAGACCTACGAGGGCATCGCGCCCGCGAGTATCTCGATCGTCCGCAGCAAGCTCACGGCCGAGGGAGACACGGCGGCAATCTTCGCTCTTGCCATAAGCGAGGATGGCAAGGCGATCGGCACCATCGAGATCGAAGGCGCTCCCATCCAGACGCCCGCAGGCGGCAAGATCATTGACTACCGCTACGAAGAAGAGTACGGCCCCAGCATCTCCTACGAGGCAGGTCAAACCATCGGCACGGGCGATGCTGTGATCGACTCCCCCTATGACGCCGCTGTCGCCAAGAGCACGGCCATCGTGCCTCCCGAGGAGATCAAACCCGAGGAAAAGTCCGGCGAGACCAAGCCCGAGGGTTCCAAGTCCGAGGGCACGAAGACAACCAAGACCGTTGCAGTTGCAGCCACGGGAGCCAAGACCACCGGCAAGCTCGCGGCAACCGGCGACGCCTCGAGCGCAGCCATCATAGCGACCGCCCTTGTAGGAACGGCCGCTATCGTCACAGGCGCCCTGGCGAGTCGCAAACGCTCGTAAACACTTTTTCGCACAGGACGGGTGGATCGCGGCCCTTGCCTTCCTCGTCTACTTCTTCGTAGCGTAAGGGCAAGGCTGCAAAAGCTGAACAATAAAGCGCGGAGTCGCCATGCGGCCCCGCGCTTTTCTTTTAGCGCCGGTCCCTGCGCCGGCGTGCGGCCTATTTCTCCCCCATTTTGGCCATTTTGCCCTCCAAACGGCACTACCGCCGGCAACATCCAGCAGATACGCTGAATCTAGTCGTATAGGCCCTATGAGAACGGGAGCAACCATGGCAGCCTTGTTCACGACCCCCAAACGCAATGACACTACCGCCGGAACCCATGTTGCCGAACCCGACGTTCGCCGTCGCATAGGACTCGCGCACGGCAGCTGGCGCCGCGTGACGCGCCGCATCGCCGCGGGCGCCGTGTGCGCGCTCACGGTGAGCTCGCTGCTCATGCCGAGCGTCTCGCTCGCAGCGGAATGGGTCAAGGTCGGCGGCAACAAGTACAACACCGCGGCGAGCGACGAAGCCGGTACCTGGTCGTGGGACGGCGCCGACGACTTGAAGCTCAACAACTATAACGGCGGCGAGATCCAGGCCGCAGGCAAGCTCAACGTGAATTACTCGGGAACCAACATCGTCACTGCCGAATGGATCGAAAGCATCAACGTTTCTCATGGCACTAACGAGAATGCCGAGCTCAATATCCAAGGCGACGAGGGCGGCACGCTCAGCGTGACATCTACTGAGGACGCTATCCTCTCCACGGGTAATATCAACATCGACGGAGCCGGATCCGTCAACGCCACGAGCACTGGGTTTGATGCCATCAATGCCGGAGGTGATCTCGCTATCAAAGGTTCGGGCAACGTCAACGCCACGGGTGCATCGGATGGCATCAGGGCAAACGGCAATATCACGATTGACGACAGCGGAGCCGTCACCGCCAGGGCTACCAAGGACAAGGGTATTGGAGCCGACAAGAACCTCACCATCAAGGGTGGCGGCACAGTCGAGGCAAGCTCAGCCGATGGTGAGGCCCTTTGGAGCGGCGGCAATATCAACATCTCGGACGGCAGCCAGGTCAAGGCAAGCTCCGAGAAAGACGCTGCCGTCGAGGCCAAGGGCAGCCTCGCAGCCACAAACGCCTCCCTCAACGTAAACGGTGTTGAATATGGCGTCTATGCCCACAAGGGCATCACCCTCGATCATGCAAACGTGACGGTCCGTGCAAGTAAAGGCAGATACGGTGGCGCCAACGCCCTCTTCACCTACCAGGACGACATCGTCGTCAAGAACGGCTCCACCGTGGACGCGTTTGCGGAAGGCGAGGTTTCGGCTGCATTCTCCACCAGAAACGATCGACCCAACGAGAAGGGCGGCCACATCTACATCAGCGACTCCGTTGTCAAGGCCATAGCCCGCTATGTCGAGAACGGCGACGGCCCCATCCCCTACAGCGAAAACCAAGATGGCGAGACGAGGCGCGAACCCCAAGGCGAGAACATCGGCATCATCGCCCAGACCAGCGAGGGCGTCACACCCGCAGTCATCTCGATCATCCGCAGCAAGGTAACGGCCGAAGGAGATACAGCGGCAATCTTTGCCCGTGCCATGAGCGCTGACGGCAAGACAATCGGCACCATCAAGATTGAGAACGCCGCCATCCAGACGCCCGAAGGCGGCAAGGTCATTGACTATCGCAAGCTCCGTGACGGCATCTACGAGGCAGGCCAAGCCATCGGCACGGGCGACGCCACGGTCGACTCCCTCTATATCAAAGCAGTCGCCAAAAGTACGACCATCGCACCTCCCGAGGTAGCCAAGCCGGAAGACCCCAAGCCCGACGAGACCAAGCCCGCAGAAAGCAAGCCCGCGGAGTCCAAGCGGAACCCCAAGCCTGAGGGCTCAAAGCCGACCAAGGCCGTTGCGGCTTCAACCACGAAAGCCAAGACTACCGGCGTGCTCGCGGCAACCGGCGACACCTCGGGTGCGGCCATCGTGGCAACCGTCCTTGCGGGAACAGCCGCTATCGCCGCAGGCACCATGGCGAGCCGTAAGCGTTCTTAGACGCCTCTGCGCACATGGCAGCTCCCGCGAAGGCCCCGAGCCCCAGCACCGTTTAACAACGCCACCGCCGAGCTCCCCTCCGGCGGTGGCGTTTTCCATATGCGTCCGCAGGGGATGCACGAGATTGTCTTTGGTCTAGCCCAACCGGCATACGCTGGCGTGCGACAATTGGGGCTGCCGATATCACAACACTGAGAGAAGCCTGCCTTGGAAGCGCAAAAGCAGATAACCGTACATTCGGAGCATACGGAAGGCGCGCCCGTCATCTACCTCCCCGTGGTCATGGGCGACGGTAGTGATGTTTATGACCGCTGCCAAGAGCTCGACTGCCCACCGTTCACTCTTGTCGCCATTGGCGGCCTCAACTGGAATCGCGAGCTGAGTCCCTGGGAATGCGACGGGACCGTGCGCGATGCCGAGCCCTTTGGTGGACAGGCGTCCGAATTTCTCGATGAACTGCTGAACCGAATAATCCCAAAGGTCGAATCATCGCTCCCACAACCACCTGTTTGGCGTGGCATTGCCGGTTATTCGCTGGCAGGCCTCTTTTCGCTTTGGGCCCTCTGGCAAACCGATGCCTTTGACCGCGCCGCAAGCGCATCGGGGTCCCTGTGGTTTCCTGGCTTTATCGACTATACTCACGAGCACGCGATGGCAATTACGCCCGATGCCGTCTACCTGTCGCTCGGCAAAAAGGAGACCAAGACACCCAACCGCATGATGCGGCATGTACTCGACGACACACGCGCGATGGAAGCGTTGCTCGTCGAGCGCGGCATTCCAACAACGCTGGAGCTCAACCCTGGCAATCACTTTGCCCAAACCGACTTGCGCATGGCCCGCGGCATCCACTGGATATTGACTCATTAAAAATGGCGCCCACGCGCATGCCTGGGCGCCATTTTTTGATTTAGCTGGATGCAGCTGTTACTCGGCAGACTCCTCGAGCTCGGAAGTATCGAACTCAAAGTCATTACCGGGCAGAATGGCGTTGAGCACGATACCCACCAGCGAGCCCACGGCAAGGCCGGAAAGCGAAATCGTCACGCCGCCCAGCTCCAGCACGATGGCACCGGCGGTGCTATAGGCAATGCCGAGCGAAAGCACGAGCACCAGAGCTGCCACCAGCACGTTGCGGTTGTTCTGGAAATCAACCTGGTTTTCGATAAGGTTGCGTACGCCCACGGCACTGATCATGCCATAGAGCACGAGCGACACGCCGCCGATTACACACGCCGGCATGGCCGCAATGACAGCCGCGAACTTGGGGCAGAACGAAAGCACGATGGCGCAGCACGCGGCAATGCGAATCACGCGCGGGTCGAACACGCGCGTCAGAGCGAGCACGCCGGTGTTCTCGCCATAGGTGGTGTTGGCCGGAGCGCCAAAGAGTGAAGCCAGAATCGTGGCAAGACCATCGCCGAGCAGCGTGCGATGCAGGCCGGGGTCGGCAATGTAGTTGCGCTCGCAGGTGGAGCCAATAGCGGAGATATCACCGATATGCTCGATCATGGTTGCAAAGGCCAGCGGCATGATAGTGATGATAGCCGTCGTGGCGAGGCCGCTATCAAACTGCGGCCCAAAGAGTGCAAACACCGTGTTGTCCCACACGACGGGCAAGCCAACCCAGGGAGCGGCTGCGACGCCCGAAAAATCGACCTCGCCCAGCGCAGTCGCAACGGCATAGCTCACCACAACGCCCAGCAAAATCGGCACAATCTTGACCATGCCGCGACCCCAAATATTGCAGATGACGATTACGGCGACGGCAACCACGGCAACGAGCCAGTTGGTCTGGCAGTTGGCAATAGCGGAGCTTGCCAGGATCAGGCCGATGGAAATGACGATGGGGCCAGTCACCACCGGCGGGAAGAAACGCATGACGCGCTTGGCGCCAAAGGCGCGGAAGAGTGCCGCAAGCACCGGATAGAGCAGGCCGGCGCAGGCAACGCCCAGGCAGGCGTAGGGCAAAAGCTCGGCCTCGCCGTTGGGCGCGATGGCGGCATAACCGGCAATAAAGGCAAACGATGAGCCCAGGAACGCGGGCACCTTACCGCGCGATAGAAAATGGAACAGCAACGTGCCGATGCCGGCGAACAGAAGCGTCGCCGAAACGGAAAGGCCGGTGAGCACGGGCACGAGCACCGTGGCTCCGAACATCGCAAACATGTGTTGCAAACCCAACACAAACATGCGCGGGCGGCCGAGCGACGATGCGTCATAGATGGCATCGGTGACGGCGGGCATCGAGGACTGGGACATAAGAGTCCTTTCAGAAAATGGAAGGGCGCTCGGGCATAGCGGATAACCTGCCCGAACGATACGATCCGAACCATTGTACGCGATACGCCACGTCCCGCACGCGCCGCCACCTGCAAACGCTGGCGCTATTTCCAAACGCGCTCGGCAATGCGCTTGACCAGCGCGATCTTTGCCCACTGTTCGTCCTCGGTCAGTTTGTTGCCAATCTCGCAGCTGGCAAAGCCACACTGGGGCGATAGGTACAGGTTCTCGAGCGGCACGTACTTTGCGGCTTCGCGGATGCGCTCGACGATAACATCCTCGTTCTCGAGCGCTGCCGCCTTGGTGGTTACCAAGCCCAGCACGACCTTCTTGCCCGGGGCAACGTACTTGAGCGGCTCAAAACCGCCGGCGCGCGGTGTGTCGAACTCCAGATAGAACGCATCGACGTTCTCGTGTGCGAACAGGTACGGCGCGATGGGATCGTAGCCGCCCTCAAAGGCATAGGTGGAGTGGTAGTTGCCGCGGCATACATGCGTGTTGATGACCAGATCGTCGGGCTTGCCCTCGATGGCGGCGTTGTTGAGTGCCACGCCCAACTCGCTTACCTTTTGCAGGTCGACCGGGCTCATGCCGGTCTTTGCCACGAAATCGGTGTCGCAGTAGATACCCCAAGTACAGTCATCAAATTGAATGTTGCGGCAGCCTGCGGCATACAGGTCGGCAATCACGGTGCGGTATGCTGCGGCGATGGCATCGGCGAGCTCTTCGTCGGTCTTGTAGACGGCGCGCAGGCTCTCCTGCTGGCCATCGCAGCGGTCGAGCGTGACTTCGGAAAACGTCTGGATCGGCGCCGGAATGGTCTGTCGCGCGACCGGGCCCTCCCCCTCGAGCGCCTTGACAAATTTGAAGTGCTCGACGAACGGATGATTCTCGCCGCTAATGGGACCGGTAACCACAGCGGTGTCGGCCGTCGTCTCCTCGTCATGGAACATATAACCCGTGCGTGAGGTGCGGCGCTCAATGCCGTTAAGGCCCCACATAAAATCGAGGTGCCAGTAACTGCGGCGGAACTCGCCATCGGTGATAACCTGCAGGCCGGCGGCCTTCTGCTTGGCTACCAAATCGCGAATGGCCTCGTCCTCGACGGCCTTAAGGCCGGCGGCGTCGAGCGTGCCCGCGGCATAGGCGGCACGGGCGTCCTTCACGGCCTGGGGACGGAGAAAACTGCCGACGATATCGGCGCGAAACGGCGCGTTCGGTTGAATCGAGGTGCTCATAGATATCTCCTTTTGCATTGGTTGCTTTACCGAGACAGAGTATGAGCGTTCATATGGCCATCGTAAAATATACGTTTATAACAGTTTGATATAGATGATTCCTATATCAGTCTGGACTGCCATAAAGAAATTCGACCCGTGCGGAGCACAGCAGCCTAGATATGCTGACGAATCGCGTCGATATAGGCCTGCCCATAGCGCGTGAGTGTCGTGTTCTTGCGCGTGATAATGCCA
>UROJ01000038.1 GCA_900549335.1 uncultured Collinsella sp. | reverse complement strand
CGTTCGGCGGCGAAAAAGTACCGATTACGGCAACAAACAATTCGTTAGATATACCAATCAAAAAGTGTGATAGAACATTACTAACAAACTTTTTGTTTGGCATCCACATAAAAGTTCAGTCGTGTGAATGGGATCGGGCTGAAACGCGTATGCGGGGGCCGGCAAGAGAGGACTTAAGGAGTTCACCGTATGGCCGATAAGATCCAGTGGGCGGGCAACACGATGCCCAAGAGCGATGACAAGCACTTGGGAATCATGAGCCTCGACCACGTGAAGAAGGCCCGCGCCTTCCACCAGTCGTTCCCTCAATATACCGTCACCCCGCTTGCCCGCCTGGACGGTCAGGCTGCGCGCTTGGGTCTGTCCAACCTGTGCGTTAAGGACGAGAGCTATCGCTTTGGCCTCAACGCCTTTAAGGTTCTGGGCGGATCGTTTGCCATGGCCAACTACATTGCCGACGAGACCGGCAAGGACGTTGCCGACTGCACCTTCGATTACCTGACCTCCGATCAGCTTGCCAAGGACTTTGGCCAGGCTACCTTCTTTACCGCCACCGACGGCAACCATGGCCGCGGCGTGGCATGGGCTGCCAACAAGCTGGGCCAGAAGGCCGTCGTGCACATGCCCAAGGGTTCCACCAAGCCCCGCTTCGATAACATCGCCGCCGAGGGCGCCACGGTGACCATCGAAGAGGTCAACTACGACGAGTGCGTGCGCATGGCCGCCGCCGAGGCCGACGCCTGCGAGCGCGGCGTCATCGTTCAGGACACCGCCTGGGAGGGCTACGAGAAGATCCCGTCCTGGATCATGGAGGGTTACGGCACCATGGCCTCCGAGGCTGTCGAGCAGCTGCGTGAGATGGCCATCAACCGCCCGACGCACGTGTTTGTCCAGGCTGGCGTGGGCTCGCTGGCTGGCGCCGTGGTGGGCTACTTCACCAACCTGTATCCCGATAACCCGCCCACCTTCGTCGTGGTCGAGTGCGCGCCTGCCGCCTGTCTGTACAAGGGCGCTGCCGCCGGCGACGGCGATCCGCGCATCGTGGACGGTGACATGCCCTCCATCATGGCCGGTCTGTGCTGCGGCGAGCCCAACATTCTGGGCTGGGATATCCTGCGCAACCACACCACCGCCTTCGTGTCCTGCCCCGACTGGGTCACCGCTCGCGGCATGCGCACCCTGGGCGCTCCCGAGAAGGGCGACCCGCGCGTCATCTCCGGCGAGTCCGGTGCTGTGACCACCGGCCTGGTCGAGACCCTCATGCTCGATCCCGAGTACGCCGAGCTCAAGGAACTTATCGGCCTGGACAAGACGAGCTCTGTGCTCTGCTTCTCCACCGAGGGCGATACGGATCCCGACCAGTATCGCCGTATTGTTTGGGAAGGCGAATATCCCACTTGCTAATCGTTAGGGCGGAGTAAATAGGTATCGCTCCGCCACCTCACAGGTAGATTTCTTCGTTTGAAAGGTTATGAACAATGGCTAAAGAACTCGATTTCGACGCTATCAAGGCTGCTGCTGAGTCTCATCGTGCTGATATGACTCGCTTCCTGCGCGCCATGATCTCCCACCCCTCTGAGTCCTGCGAGGAGGGTGAGGTTGTTGCCTGCATCAAGGCCGAGATGGAGAGCCTTGGCTATGACGAGGTCAAGGTCGACGGCCTGGGCAACGTCATGGGCTTTATGGGCGAGGGCGACAAGATCATCGCCATCGACTCCCACATCGACACCGTCGGCATCGGCAACATCGAGAACTGGGATGCCGATCCCTATGAGGGCTACGAGACCGACGAGATCATCTACGGCCGCGGCGGCTCTGACCAGGAGGGCGGCATGGCTTCCGCTACCTACGCTGCCAAGATGATGAAGGACATGGGTCTCATCCCTGAGGGCTATAAGATCATGGTCGTCGGCACCGTCCAGGAAGAGGACTGCGACGGCATGTGCTGGCAGTACATCTACAACAAGGACGGCATTAAGCCCGAGTTCGTCATTTCCACCGAGCCCACCGACGGCGGCATCTACCGCGGTCACCGCGGCCGCATGGAGATTCGCGTCGACGTTCACGGCACCTCCTGCCACGGCTCCGCTCCCGACCGCGGCGATAACGCCATTTACAAGATGGCCGACATCATCGCCGACGTCCGCGCCCTCAACAACAACGGCTGCGACGAGTCGACCGACATCAAGGGTCTCGTCAAGATGCTCGACCCCAAGTACAACCCCGAGCACTTCGAGGACGCCCGCTTCCTGGGCCGCGGCACCTGCACCGTCAGCCAGATCTTCTACACCAGCCCCAGCCGTTGCGCCGTGGCTGATTCCTGCGCCATCTCCATCGACCGTCGCATGACCGCCGGTGAGACCTGGGAGTCCTGCCTGGACGAGATCCGCAACCTGCCGGCCGCCAAGAAGTACGGCGACGACGTGAAGGTCTCCATGTACATGTACGACCGTCCGTCCTGGACCGGCGAGGTCTACGAGACCGAGGCTTACTTCCCCACGTGGATCAACAAGGAGACCGCTCCGCACGTCAAGGCCCTCGTCGACGCCCACAAGGCCATGTTCGGTGACGAGCGCATCGGCTGCGAGCCCAGCATGGACAAGCGCACCGGTCGTCCGCTGTGCGACAAGTGGACCTTCTCCACGAACTGCGTTTCCATCCAGGGCCGCTATGGCATCCCCTGCGTCGGCTTCGGCCCGGGTGCCGAGTCTCAGGCTCACGCTCCCAACGAGGTCACCTACAAGGACGACCTGGTCACCGCTGCCGCCATGTATGTGGCTGCCCTGAACCTCTACGATCCGAGCCAGGCCGATGGCGACGCCACCGTGTTCCGCGCCGGTCTGACCAACAACAAGATCGATTAGTCCCATTCCTCGATCTTGTTGAGCCGGGGACAGCTCGTGTCCCCGGCACCCCCTGTTGACTTGGGGCCCGTGGTCGTTATCTCCCATGCTTCCTCAACGGTAGCGGGTCCTCGTCATAGTGCTCTGCATGTTCTAGCCACACGCGCATGCCGGAGCACATCTACTCATTGCGATCGTTTCATCTTTGGAAAGGACATTTACATGGACGCCAAGTTTACCGAGCTCGTCGAGCAGCTGAACGGCCTCGATTTTAAGGGCATGTACGGCAGCGACTTCCTGCACACCTGGGATAAGACCACCGATGAGCTCAAGGCGCTCTACATCGTCGCCGACGCCCTGCGCGAGCTGCGCGAGAACAACGTTTCGTCCAAGATCTTCGATTCGGGTCTGGCCGTCTCCCTGTTCCGTGACAACTCCACCCGTACGCGCTTCTCCTTCTCCAAGGCCGCCAACCTGCTCGGCCTTGAGCTGCAGGACCTGGACGAGAAGAAGTCCCAGATCGCTCACGGCGAGACCGTCCGCGAGACCGCTACCATGATCTCCTTCATGGCCGACGTCATCGGCATCCGCGACGACATGTACATCGGCAAGGGCGACGCCTACATGGCCGAGGTCTCCGAGTCTGTCCAGCAGGCCTACGAGGACGGCGTTCTGGATCACCGTCCCACGCTCATCTCCCTGCAGTCCGACTCCGATCACCCCACGCAGTCCTCTGCCGACATGCTCTACCTCATCAACGAGTTTGGCGGCCTCGAGAACCTCAAGGGCAAGAAGGTTGCCGTTACCTGGGCCTACTCGCCCTCTTACGGCAAGCCGCTGTCCTGCCCGCAGTCACTGATCAGCCTGCTGCCCCGTTTTGGCATGGACGTCACCCTGGCCCACCCCGAGGGCTACGACCTCATGCCCGAGGTCGTCGAGCGCGCCAAGGGCTATGCCGCCGAGTCCGGCACCACCTTTAAGCAGGTCAACACCATGGCCGAGGCCTTCGAGGGCGCCGACATCGTGATCCCCAAGAGCTGGGCTCCGTTTGCCGCCATGGAGAAGCGCACCAACCTGTACGCCGAGGGCGACGACGCCGGCATCGCTGCGCTCGAGAAGGAGCTGCTCGCCCAGAACGCCACCCATCAGGACTGGTGCTCCACGACCGAGCTCATGGAGAAGACCGCCAACGGCCAGGACACCATCTTTATGCATCCGCTGCCCGCCGACATCTCCGGTGTCTCCTGCGAGCACGGCGAGGTCAACGCCGACGTCTTCGACATGCACCGCGTGGGCATGTACAAGGAGGCCAGCTACAAGCCGTACGCCATCGCAGCCATGATGTTCCTGCAGAAGGTTGCCGATCCCGCCGCTACCCTCAAGGCCCTCGACGAGCGCAACACCGCCCGTTGGTTCCAGGCCTAAAGCTGGGTTGAGGTAAGCCATGTAAAGGGGGCGCTCTGCCAACCGGCGGGGTGCCCCTTTTTGCATCGTGGGCGTGCGGGATAAGCGCTTTCGATGTAGATGCCCCGCGACGCGAGTTATGGGTACGATGGTTTCAGGGGAGGTATCGCCATGAAACTTGGTTGCGTCATTATGGCTTCGGGCGAGGGCAAGCGATTTGGCTCTAACAAGATGCTCGCCGATATCTATGGCGAGCCGCTGATTGCCCGGACCATTGATTCGGTTCCCCGGGGCTTTGACGTTGTGGTTTCGACGCGTTGGCCCGAGGTCGCTCAGATTTGTGATGACAAGCATTGCCCGTGCGTGCTGCACGATGGCGAGCTGCGCAGCGAAAGCGTCCGTGCGGGCCTTTCGTGGGGAGTCGAACGCAACTGGAAAGGTTGCCTCTTTTTGCCGGGCGACCAGCCGCTCGTGAGTTCGGATTCTTTTGAGGCTATGGTTCGTGCATTTGACGAGCGTGGCCGCAAGCATCCGGTGCGTCTTGCGTGCAACGGTGAGCCTTCGAGCCCGGTGCTCTTTCCGGCGGAACTGTTCGATGCACTTATGTGTCTTGAGGGTAAGGACGGCGGCGGTTCGATCCTCAAGGACCGTACCGACGTGGTGCTGGTCGAGGCGCGTGCCTACGAGCTGTGGGACGTCGATACCGTCAAGGGACAGCGACGCATAACGGAGCATATCGCCGCCTGCTCGTATTTTGATCGCGTGGCCAACTGCATCAATCAATAAGGAGCAATTATGATCATCATCAAAAACGGCGCACTCGTGACGCCCCAGGGGCTTCGCCGCGCCGATCTTGCCATGGAGGGCGACAAGATTGTGCGGATTGCCGCGGCAATCGAGCCGGGCGAGGGCGATACCGTCGAGGACGCCACCGACTGTTGGGTGTTTCCCGGCTTTATCGACGGCCACACGCACATGCAGTGCTGGACCGGCATGGATTGGACAGCCGATAGCTTTGAGACCGGCACGCGCGCGGCTGCCTGCGGCGGCACGACGACCATTGTGGACTACGCCACGGCCGATCGCGGCGTGACCATGCCCGATGCCTTGGTCGAGTGGCATCATCGCGCCGACGGCACCTGCACCGCCAACTATGCCTTCCATATGGCGCTTGCCGAGTGGAATGAGCGCAACCGCGCCGATCTTTCGGCCATGCGCGAGGCGGGCGTGTCGTCGTTTAAGACCTACTTTGCCTACGACCATCTGCGCCTGGACGATGCCGAGACGCTCGAGGTGCTGGAGGAGCTCAAGCGCGTGGGCGGTATCCTGTGCGTGCATTGCGAGAACGGCACGTTGGTCAACGCGCTGCAGAAGCGCGTGTTTGAGCAGGGTATCCACGGGCCCGAGGGCCATGCGCTCAGCCGTCCGGACGTGTGTGAGGCCGAGGCCGTGAGCCGCCTGCTGTATCTGGCGCACTTGGCCGGGGACGCTCCGGTCAACGTGGTGCACCTTTCGACCAAGCTGGGGCTCGAGGCCATTCGCGCTGCCAAATCGCGCGGGCAGAAGAACATCTATGTCGAGACATGCCCTCAGTATCTGATGCTCGACGACACCTGCTATCTGGAGCAGGGCGAGGACGGCTTTGCGGGCGCCAAGTACGTGATGAGTCCGCCGCTGCGCCATGCCGGCGACCGTGCGGCACTGCGCGAGGCGCTTGTGGCCGGCGAGATCGATACGATTGCGACCGACCACTGTAGCTTTAACCTGCACGGGCAAAAGGACCGCGGGCGCGACGACTTCCGCGCGATTCCCAACGGCGGACCCGGCGTGGAGCATCGCCCCGTCGCGATCGCTACGAGCTTTGAGGGACAGCTGGGTCCCGAGGATCTGTGCCGCCTGATGAGCGAGAACCCGGCGCGCGTCTTTGGCATGTATCCGCACAAGGGCTGTCTTGCCGAGGGCGCCGATGCCGACGTGTGCGTGTGGGATCCCAAGGCGCGCTGGACGATTAGCGCCGCGACGCAGCATCAGGCCGTGGACTACACGCCGCTCGAGGGCTTTGAGGCGCACGGCCGCGCCAAGGCCGTGTTTGTGAACGGTGTACTGGCTGCGCTCGACGGCGAGCCCACCGGAGCCCAACCCGGCCGCTACGTCCCCCGCTAACAGGAAGGATGCCGGATTCCCTTCGCAGTTGCGGTGAAATAGTTCCTGTTTAGCCGCCAAATAGGCCGTTTCAGGAACTATTCCACCGCAACTTATATGTCTGGTGGGGCAGCGCCGGCTATTTGAGGCTGCTGGCGACGATGGGGCGGCCGAGGGCGGCCTCGAAGCGGTCGGCCATCGTGGGGTCGCTGAGCGTGTCGGTTTGGTTGAGCATGACGCGTGCGGTGCTGAGTCCCAGCGCCTGCATCTCGGCATTGAGCACCTGGGCGACGCGCTCTGGGGTGGCAGCGTCGGTGGGCTCGCAGCCGCAGCGCTCGCAGAAGAGCTCAGGGCGGTGGACAACCTCGGCGACGGGCTTGCCCAGCCCCGAGGCGCCGACGACCCAGACAACGTTTGCCGTGGCGGCGGGAATTACCGGCTCCCAGGCGGCATGCGCCTTGAGCGGGAGTCGCTTGCTGCCATCTGCCTCGGCCAACACATAGTCAAAGCGCTGCGCCAGCTGGTCGATCGGCTCAGCGGGGGCGGAGAGCTTGCCTGTCTCCGGGTCCAAAACACCCGCCTGGCAGATGCTTCCGCGGCTCATGCCAGCGCATACCTTGCAGGTGCAGCCGGGGGTATGCGCGGCACCCGGCTTCCAAGGCGCGGCATCCAGGCGACGGTTCGACCCGTCCCACGGAACGCCGGCGACGGGAAACATGTGCGTGGTGGTACAGAGGAGCACGCGGCCGCCAGTGCGCATGAGCTCGAGACCCAGCGTCTTCAGCAGCGTCGACTTGCCGCCACTGCCGATAATCGCGGTAATGCCCGGCTCGATCCTGAGCGCAGAGGCAAGATTGCCGCTAACCGTTTCCATCTGTTCACCGCCGTATAATACTGTGATAATAAATAATCATCAGAGTAGCGGTCGGACCGCTTTTGCTCTGCTCAAACCGTAGCACAGGGAGGTGCCCCGGGAATGCTCGTTTATGTTCGCGGCGCCGGTGATATCGCCACGGGTGTCGCTGCCCGTTTGGTGCGCGCCGGCGTGTCGGTCGTTATGGCGGATATCGCGGTTCCCACGTGCATCCGTCGCACAATCAGTTTTTGCGAGGCCATTCGCTTGGGCGAGGTCGAGGTCGAAGGCATTCGCGCTCGCTTGGCGCAGACGCCGGCTGAGGCGCTCGAGATTACCCAAGCGGGAGACGTCGCCGTTGTGGTGGACCCTCAGGCCAAGATGCTCGATGAGCTTAAACCCGCGGCTGTGGTCGACGCGATTTTGGCTAAGCGCAACTTGGGCACCACGCGCGACATGGCGCCTGCCGTCATCGCTGTGGGGCCGGGCTTTACCGCGCCGGTCGATTGCGACGCCGTGGTCGAGACCATGCGCGGGCATTTTCTCGGCCGTGTCATTACCCAAGGTTCGCCCCAGCCCAACACGGGCGTGCCGGGCATTATCGCCGGCTATGGCAAGGAACGTGTTATCCACAGCCCCGCCGCCGGCGTGTTTAGGTCCGACCATGTGATCGGCGACATCGTGAGCGCCGGAGACGTGATTGGCTACGCGGGCGATATGCCCATGTGCACGCAGATCGATGGCTGTCTGCGCGGGCTTTTGGCGAACGGCGTGCAGGTGACTGAGGGCTTTAAATGCGCCGATGTCGATCCGCGCGGCGATGCCAGCTATATCAACTACATTTCGGACAAAGCGACGTCGGTCGGCGGCGGCGTGCTCGAGGCACTCGCTATGCTCACCGATGTCTTTAGAGGATAGAAGGCGGCAATGGAAAAGCTCGATGTTGTGAATGCGGCGCTTGCCACCCTGCGTGCTGGTAAGACGTGCGAGCTGGTGGTCGTGGCCGGCACGGCAGGGTCGTCGCCGCGCGGCGTGGGCGCCTGGATGGCCGTCTTTGCCGATGGCAGCCAGGCGGGCACTATCGGCGGCGGCAAAATTGAGCTCTTTGCACTGGATGAGGCGCGCGAGCTCCTGGCCGGGGGTAAATCGCGTCTGGTCCGCTACACCATGGGCGGCGAGAACTCCGATACCGGCATGATTTGCGGCGGAGCTATCTGCCTGTGCTATCTGCACCTGGACGCGACCAAGGCACCGTTGTTCCAGGAGATTGCCAATGTGCTGGCGGATCGGCGCATCGGTGACTTCGCCATCGACTTTGAGCCGTTTATCGCGAGCGCGCTCGAGGGCGATGTGGCCAAGTACCATGGCGAGGAATCGCGCCGCACCATTGCGGGCTGCCCCGGGCTTTCGCTGGTGGAGGAGGGGAGTAAGGTCACCTACACCAACGCGGCCTCCGAGATTCCCCCGGCGCACATCGAGACGCTCTGCCCCGAGGGCCTGGCCTATATCTTTGGCTGCGGCCACGTGGGTGCTGCGACGGCGCGGGTGCTCACGGCGGCGGGCTTTGCCGTCGTGGCTTGCGACGACCGCCCCGGCACACTGACCCCCGAATGGGTGCCCGGTGTCTACGACCGTCGTCTGGTCGACTACAAGAACCTGAGCAAGCAGTGCCCCATCGGCCCGCGTGACCTAGTGGTCGTCGCCACGGCGGGTCACAAGTCCGATATCGACGTGGTGATTCAGGCCATGCACGCCAAGCCCGCCTATCTGGGCTGTCTGGGTTCGCGCCGCAAGACGGCCTTTGTGCGCGCCCGCCTGGAGCAGGAGGGCTTTACGCAGGACCAGATCGACGAGCTGCACCTGCCGATCGGTGTCGCCATCGAGGCCGAGGACCCCGAGGAGATCGCCATCTCCATCGCTGCCGAGATGATTCACCTGCGCCGCACCAAGCTCGTCCCCCGCAAGCGCTAATCGCATCCCCATACATGAGTTGCGGTGAAATACGGACTGTTAAAGCCTGTTAAGCCGTCAAACGGTCCCTATTTCACCGCAACTGCCATTTTCCTCCGTCCCCTAGGGATCAATATGTGCGGGGGAGTTGTGGAGTTGTGCAGGCAGACGAGGTTTTTCTGGAAATACGCTCCCGATGCGCGTATAGTACCGATTGTTTTGTCGGCTCCTGCTGCGTCGAGTCCAAACCGCGAAATGCCATGAGCGGCGCGGATGCAGCCAGGAGGCACGAGGACAACCCATCGTGGCCACGCCCCGTGCTTAAAACCCCAAGAAGGAGTGAACAATGGCAGAAGAGAAGTATGTGCCGCGTCTGAAGACCAAGTACAACAACGAGGTCAAGCAGCAGCTTCAGGACAAGTTCCAGTACGAGAACGTCATGATGATCCCCAAGTTTGAGAAGATTGTCGTGAACATGGGTGTCGGCGAGGCCGCTACCGATTCCAAGGCCATCGACGGTGCCGTGCGCGACCTGCGCGCCATCACCGGTCAGCAGCCGATGATCACCCGTGCCCGCAAGTCCATCGCTACCTTCCGCCTGCGCGCTGGTATGCCGATCGGCTGCAAGGTTACCCTGCGTGGCGACCGTATGTGGGAGTTCT
>UROJ01000037.1 GCA_900549335.1 uncultured Collinsella sp. | reverse complement strand
GGAGAGGAAGTCCTCCTCCTCGACGTCGTACTGCTCCTTGAGGATGTCCAGGAACATCTGCTTGACGGGCTCCTTGGGGGCGTCCTTGTCGTCCTCGTCAAACTTGACGGGGCGGCCGCCCACGATCACGTCGAGGATCTCGGCATCGACGGCGTCCTTGGCAGGCTTGGACATCTGCTCGCTCGAGAGGTGAATCAGCAGGTCGGAGATGGTAAAGACCGGGTCGTCCGCCTTGTCGCCGATGTTGATTTCGACGGTGGTGCCGTCCTTTTTGCAGATGACGCCCACGAGTGCGAGCGGGGAGGCTACCCAGTGGTAGCTCTTGACGCCGCCGTAGTAGTGCGTGTCGAGGTAGGCCATGTCGCCGGCCTCGAAGGCGGGATTCTGCTTAAGGTCCAGGCGCGGCGAGTCCACGTGGGCGCCCAGGATGTTAAAGCCCTGCTCGAGCGGGGCGGTGCCCAGGTTGACGAGCATAAGGTCCTTGCCGTGATTGGCGGCGTACACCTTGTCGCCGGCCTTGAGCGCGCGGCCCTCGGAGATCACGGTCTCCAGATTGACGTAGCCCGCCTCCTCGGCCATCTTGATACCGGTCTTGACGCACAGGCGCTCGGTCTTGTTCTCGCTCAAAAACTGCTTATAGCCGCGGCAAAGCTCCTCGAGCTCTTCGATCTGCTGTGGCGTGTACTTTTTCCATGCGCAGGGACGTTCCATGACGCAGGCTCCTTTCGGATCGATCGTGCTGGTTGATGTACCGTGAGCCATCGTATCACGCGCGGGCCCGCGGCGGCAGGGAAGCCTGATGTGCGGTGGCCGCGGGGCGGGGAGCGTGTAAACTGGTGTGAGCAAACCGTGCCCAGCCCAAAGCGAGGTATTCAATATGTCTGACAAGCGCCGCACCTTTGCCGTTATCGACGGCAACTCGCTCATGCACCGCGCCTTCCACGCCGTGCCGCCGACCATGAACGCGCCGGACGGTCGTCCCACCAACGCGATCTTTGGCTTTTTGAATATGTTCCTCAAGATGATTGACGCCTTTAATCCCGACGGCGTCGTCGTGGCGTTTGACAAGGGCAAGCCGCGCGTGCGCATGGAGATGCTGCCGCAGTACAAGGCTCAGCGCCCGCCCATGGACCCCGATCTGCACGCACAGTTTCCCATGATTAAGGAGCTGCTCGCCGCGCTCAACGTGCCGATTTTGCAGTCCGAGGGCTGGGAAGGCGATGACATTCTGGGCACTATGGCGCGCCTGGGCGAGCAGGCCGGCTGTGACATGCTGCTGGTGACCGGTGATCGCGATATGTATCAGCTCGTGACCGAGCACGTCAACGTGGTCTCGACCCGCAAGGGCCTGTCCGACGTGGCGATCATGACGCCCGAGAGCGTGGACGATCTGTATCACGGTATCACGCCGGCGCTCGTGCCCGACTTTTATGGCCTGAAGGGCGACACGTCCGATAACATCCCCGGCGTGCCGGGCATCGGCCCCAAAAAGGCGAGCGCGCTCATTGCGCAGTACGGTAGCCTGGACGAGGTCATCGCACACGCCGACGAGGTCAAGGGCAAGATGGGCGAAAACCTGCGAGCACACATCGACGATGCCCTGCTGAGCCGCAAGGTCGCGACCATCCGCACCGATGCGCCCGTTGAGCTCGATTTTGAGACGACGTCCTTCCCGGCGTTTTCTGCCGATGAGGTTTCCGCGGCGCTGGGTACGCTTGGTATCACCGCCATGCAGAACCGTTTCTTGGCGCTGATCGGCGGCGAGGGCGGGGCTGCTGCTGCCTCCAGTGTGTTTGAGATGCCTGCGATGGTTCGCGCGGCCGCCGGCGATGCTGACGCGCTTGGTGCCGTTGCGGCTGAGGTCTCCCGTGCGATTGGTGCCGGTGAGTGGGTCGCCGCCGTGGTGGACGACGACAAGGAAGAGGGCGCGCTCTTTGGACTGACGCGCACGCTGTGGTTGGCGACGTCCAAGGGCCTGTTCGCGCTCGAGGAGGGCGACGGCGGTACCACTGCCGTAGTCGATGGCTTCAACTTCGCCCACGGCGTGATTGCCGGCGTGCTTGCGCACCTGTTTGTGGAGGGCCGCGTGGCGAGCCCGGATATGAAGGCGTTGTTGCACGAGCTTTCGCCCATCGATTCTTCTGAACTCGAGCTCATGGATCCGCTCGCTACCGATTCCACGCGTATCTTCGATACCGTGGTCGCTGCCTATCTGCTGGATTCCGATCGCTCCGAGTTCGATGAGGCATATCTTGCCGATACGTATCTGCAGATGGCGCTGCCTGCGGCGCGCGGCGCAGAGGGTGCTGGTGAGGACGCTCCGGCGCCTGCCGCCCGTACTGCGGCTCTGACGCTGGCGCTCGTGGCACCGTTGCGCGAGTGCATGGCCCGTGAGAATGCCGCCAACGTGTTCGATGGCATCGAGATGCCGCTCGTTCCGGTACTTGCCAAGATGGAGCGCGCGGGCATGCTCGTGGACCCCGACCGTCTGCACAGTCTGTCCGAGGGTCTGGCGACCCAGATTACCGAGGTTGAGCGCAGTATTCGCGACCTGGCGGGTGACGAGACCTTTAATATTGGCAGTCCCATGCAGCTGTCGCATGTGCTCTTTGATGTGATGGGGCTTCCGACCAAGGGCCTCAAGAAGACTAAGCGCGGCTATTATTCGACCAACGCCAAGGTGCTGAGCGACCTTGCGCGTGACCACGAAATCGTGCGTCTGATCTTGGACTGGCGTGAGAAGTCTAAGATCAAGTCCACCTATCTGGACACCCTGGGCCCGCTACGCCGTGGTGACGGTCGCGTACACACTACGTACAACCAGACCATCACGGCAACGGGGCGTCTGTCCTCGAGCGACCCGAACCTGCAGAACATCCCGACGCGCTCGGAGCTGGGTCGTACCGTTAAGACGGCGTTTTCGGCAGGCGAGGGAAGCGTCTTTTTGGCGGTGGACTACTCGCAGATCGAGCTGCGTCTGCTGGCGCATCTCTCAGGTGACGAGCACTTGGTGCGCGCCTTTAACGAGGGCGAGGACTTCCATGCCGAGACGGCGGCGCGCGTGTTCGGTGTGCCGGTGTCCGAGGTAACGCCCGACCTGCGCAGTCGCGCCAAGGCCGTGAACTTTGGCATCGTGTATGGTCAGCAGGCCTACGGTCTGTCGCAGTCGCTGCATATCTCGATGGCCGAGGCGCGCGACATGATCGACCGCTACTACGAGGCCTACCCGGGCGTGCGTACGTTCCTCGACAACGTGGTAGCACGTGCCAAGCAGACGGGCTACGCCGAGACCATGTATGGCCGCAGACGCCATATTCCCGAGCTCAAGGCCAAAAATCCGCAACTTCGCGGCTTTGGCGAGCGCACGGCCATGAACCATCCCATGCAGGGCACCGCGGCCGACATCATCAAGATCGCGATGACCCGCGTGAGCCGCCGTCTGGAAGAAGAAGGCTTTGCCGCCCACATGATCCTGCAAGTGCACGACGAACTGGACTTTGAGTGCCCCATCGACGAAGTCGAGCGCCTAACCACCATGGTCCGCGACGTCATGGAACACGTAGTAGACCTCCGCGTCCCCCTAATCGCCGAAGCCAGCACCGGCATAACCTGGGCCGACGCCAAATAGGGAAGCGCTCACAATTCCAAAGTAACTAAAAGCAGAAGGGGGCTCCTTGCCAACAAGGAGCCCCCTTCATTCCAAAAAAACAGCCAAGTATCTAGACGCCAAGACGCCATCTAGGCGGCAAGCAAGTCACCGCAGGACCTGGCCGGGCGAGGCGGGTAAGTTTTTCGTAGATTCCGCACGAGCCGGAAAGCACTTAATGTGCTTTCCGAGCGAGCCCAGGACCTGACCGAACGAAAAACTTACCCGCCTCGCCCGGCCAGGTCCGACGAGCAACGTTAACGAGCCGCCAGGATGGCGTCGATGAGCGTCAGTACGCCCCCGTCGTTGTTGCTCGGAATGCGCCACTTGGCGTGCGCGTTCATATGCTCCTCGGCGTTGTCCACGATAAAGCTGTGACCGACGCGCTCCAGCATGGGGATGTCGTTGTAGGTATCACCCACGGCGGCAGCATCGGCAATATCGATGCCCAGGTGCTCGCACAGGTGCGCGACGCCGGCGCCCTTGTCGACGCCCAGGTTCATAAAGTCGATCCACTCGCGCCCGGCGTTGGTGACGTAGAGCTTGTCCGAGAACTCGGGGCTATAGGTCTCGCGGAAAGCGGGCTCGGCGTCGTAGCCGGGGAAGAAGACCGAAATCTTGTTGGACTCGAAATCAATGCCCTCAAAGCTGTCGACGTAGTTGATTGTGTTGTAGTAGACGCTGATCTCGTCGTGGTATTGATGGTCGCGGGCAAGCACGTAGAACTCGTCGAAGCAGCACAGGACGGGGACAGCGCGAGGATCCTCCGAGGCACGGTTCAAGACCTGCTGATACAGCTCCACGTCAATATTGCTCTTATAGATATAGCTGCCGCGATAGATCACGCACGCTCCGTTGTCGGGACAAAAGGCGAGGCGGTTCTTGATGCCCTCGAACATCTCCTCGAGCTTGGGGGCGGGACGTCCGCTGGCGGGGCAGAATACGATGCCGGCGTCGGCGAGCTTGTCCAGGCGCTCATCAAGACCCTGGGGCAGCACACGCTCGTCGGTCAGCAGCGTCTTGTCCATATCGACGGCGAGAATCTTAATGTTGCCGATGTTGGCGTCCGATTCGTAAGTTTGCATAAAAAAGCGCCTTTCGTTTCGAGATCGTTTCAGACGTTATAACCATCAACTAGTAGTCGAGCGTATTTTCGCAGGAATGGTGCGTATTTGCACTGCAATTCACAAACTAATGAAAAAACTTTTCAGAAATTTGAATTTGTCGCTTGTGCAGCGTGCACTTTATCGTAATATAGCGAACATCGAAAACGGAGACGGCAAAAGAGCCGTTTACCGAGGAAAAGGTACCGTTTGCGATATTTGAATTGCGCCCGGCGATACGTGAGAGGAGAGGCAGATGCAGTTCGTAAAGATCATCACCACTGCAGACAATGCCATCCGACGCCAGCGCGCAATTTCCCGACGACGATAACAATCGTCTCTGTCCGCATGGGGCGAATTGCCTCAACAGAGTCATTTTGAGGTCGTTGGGTTTTAGCACGACATTGCTGCATGTTTCTAGGGCATGTATGTGCTGATTTTTGCTATTTAACCTGATATTGCACGGTATATGACCTTGAAATGACTTGCAACTGACCGATGTTCTAACTAGCTACCAAGGGCGAAAGGAAACAGCCATGAGCAAGGAAAAAGTCGTTCTCGCATATTCCGGTGGTCTTGATACATCCGTATGTGTCAAGTGGCTCCAGGACGAGAAGAATCTCGATGTCGTTTGTGTCTGCGGCAACGTGGGCCAGGAAGAGACCGGACTGGATGCCAAGAAGCAGAAGGCGCTCGACCTGGGCGTTCTCGATTGCCAGGTGCTCGACCTGCGCGACGAGTTCTCCGATGAGTTCCTGACCAAAGCCATCGCAGCAAACTCCATGTACGAGAACAAGTATCCGCTGCTCTCCGCCCTGTCTCGCCCGCTGCTTGCCAAGAAGCTTGTTGAGGTCGCCCACGAGTTTGGCGCGACCTACGTCGCCCACGGCTGCACCGGCAAGGGTAACGACCAGGTCCGTTTTGAGGCCGCCGTCAAGGCCCTCGACCCCGAGCTCAAGGTTATCGCCCCGGTTCGCGAGTGGGACCTGAAGTGCCGTCCCGACGAGGTCGCCTATGCCCACGCCCACAACGTGCCGGTTCCCGAGGGTGCCAACGACAACCCCTACTCCATCGACGACAACCTGTGGGGTCGTGCCATTGAGTGCGGTCACCTGGAGGATCCCTGGAACGAGCCGCTCGACGACGCCTGGGTTATGACCAAGAACCCCGAGGACACGCCCGACACCCCGACGTATACCGAGATTGAGTTTGAGGCCGGCAAGCCCGTCGCCGTCGACGGCAAGAAGATGAAGCTCTCCGAGATCGTCATCGCACTCAACAAGATCTCCGGCGACAACGGCTTTGGCCGTCTCGATCTGGTCGAGGATCGTCTGGTGGGCCTCAAGAGCCGCGAGTGCTACGAGGTTCCCGGCGCCCTGACGCTCATCACCGCCCACAAGGCACTCGAGGACATCTGCGTCGAGGGCGACCTGCTCAAGACCAAGATCAAGCTCGAGCAGGATTGGGCCACCGCCGTGTACAACGGCCAGTGGTACAGCCCGCTCAAGAACGCGCTCGATGCCTTTATGGCCGACACCCAGAAGTTCGTGACCGGCACCGTCCGTCTGAAGTTCTTTAAGGGCAACTGCCATGTCGTCGGCCGCAAGAGCCCCTTCAGCCTCTACGACTACGGTCTGGCTACCTACGACCGCGACACCACGTTTGACGAGAAGGCCAGCGCCGGCTTTATCGAGATCGATACGCTGTCGCTCAAGACGTGGGCAAAAGTCCAGGGTCCCAGCTCCGCTGCCGCCCAGGCCTAGCGCCTACTTCCCTTGGTATCCGCGCGGCCCATCCGCGTGATACAAAACGGGCGCACGGGGTCCCTACCTTTCGTTATGCTTGCTGACACTTCTTAACATCGGTGGCCCCTACGTTCCGCCCGCATATATGATGCCGCGTCCGCGGCTGAGTCCGAGCCCCGCCGGGGTTGTCCGGCGGGGCTCCCTCTATCAATTTGGCGGCTCTGCGCCTATATATATATGAGGAGTATCCATTATGTTCAATGCTGTCGCGCATGCCTTACTTGCCCTCGCGCCCGAGTTCGATGCTGCAAAGGTCGAGGATGTTCCGATGAGCCTGAAGGCCTGGATCGATGGATCGCAGGGCAACATTCGGAGGGAGACATTGGGCGCCAAGTGCCTGGCGCGTCACTTCTTTGCAAATTAGCTATATGGCCCCGCGCACGGTGGGGAATATGTAAAACTAGCGGTTGAAAAATCGCTTTAGCGACATGGCGCATTGCTTTGGGCGCTTGTTTTGGTATTTGGAGAAAGGGGACGATTCCATGGCTCTTTGGGGCGGTCGTTTTGAGGCAGGTGTGGCCGAGGTCACGCAGGAGTTTGGCGCGTCGCTGCCGGTCGACAAACATCTCTATAAGCAGGATATCGCCGGCTCTAAGGCGCATGCCAAAATGCTGGCGGCCCAGGGCATCATCAGTGCCGAGGACGAGCGCGCGATTGCCGAGGGCCTGACCGGAATCGAACAGGATATCGATGCCGGCAACTTTACCTTCGATATCAACGACGAAGACATTCATATGTCCATCGAGAGCGAGCTGACGCGTCGCATCGGCGAGGCTGGCAAGCGCTTGCATACTGGGCGTTCGCGCAACGACCAGGTGGCGACCGATACGCGACTGGGCGTCAAGGCGCTGGCCAAGGAGCTCATGGAGGCCAATCTAGAGCTGCGCCATGTGCTGGTGGATGCGGCTAAGAAGTACGACAAGGTGATTTTGCCGGGCTACACGCACATGCAGCACGCTCAGCCCGTGCTGCTGTCGCATCATCTGCTGGCGTATTCCTGGATGTTCGCGCGCGACTTTACGCGCCTGAAGGCCGCCTTTGATGCCGCCGACAACTGCCCGCTGGGTGCTGCCGCGCTTGCCGGTACGAGCTATCCGCTCGATCGCCAGATGACGGCTGCCGAACTTGGTTTTGCGGGCGTGATTCCCAACTCGCTCGATGCGGTTTCCGACCGTGATTTCCTGCTCGATCTGCATTACGCCGGATCCGTCATGGCGATGCACCTGTCGCGTCTTTCCGAGGAGATCGTGCTGTGGTCGAGCTCCGAATTTGGCTTTATCACGCTTTCCGACTCGTACTCCACCGGCTCGTCCATCATGCCGCAGAAGAAGAACCCCGACTTTGCCGAGCTTATCCGCGGCAAGAGCGGTCGCGTGTACGGCAACTTGGTGCAGCTGCTGGTAACCATGAAGGGCCTGCCGCTTGCTTATAACAAGGACTTGCAGGAGGACAAGGAGGGCGCGCTCGATACCGCTCATACGCTCATGCAGTGCCTGTCGGTTATGGCTGGTATGATTTCGACTTGGACCGTCAACGAGGATGCCATGGCGCGCGAGTGCGGCGTGGGTCACCTTGCCGCCACCGATGTTGCCGATTACCTGGCCAAGCGTGGTCTGCCGTTCCGCGAGGCACATGCCGTGGTGGGGCATCTGGTTCTGATGTGTGAGAAACGCGGCTGCAATCTTGAGGACCTGCCGTTTGAAGTGTTCCAGGAGGCAAGCCCGCTCTTTGAGCGCGACATTACCGAGGCGCTCGACATCCCGTCGATTGTCGCCGCGCGCACGACCGAGGGCGGCACCGCCCCTGCCGCCGTTGCCGTGCAGCTGCAGCGTGCCAAGGCGCAGCTCGTGGCCGACGAGGGCGTGTTTGGATCGCTGACTAAGGTCGTCGAGATGGGCCACGGGGCAAAGTAGAGGTTTGGCTGAAGCCGTATTGTCCATTTATTGAGGAATCGTTTTTTACTTTACGGGCGTCTGCTGATGTGGGCGCCCGTATTTTGTTGCTATGGGGGAGGGGCTTGTCGAGAAGTTCTGTAGGACCTTTGGGCAGGTTGTGAAGGGGGTACGTTCGCGGGCGGCAACCGACCGTCTGCTCTGCTCGATGCGGTTGATGGGCAGTCGGATGGTACTCTAATCGGGCTTCGAAACAGAAGTGACACATATGGAACGCTTTAATAAATTGTAGCGATTCAATAAACAGCTTTTTGTTTAACTGCAGCTAAAACTCTGTTACGATGCAGTCCAGGCGGGTGCCGGAATGGGACTTGGGCACGCGCGAACCTACTTGAAAGGCTACTTTTATGGCTATCGAGAAGACCTTCATCATGATTAAGCCCGACGCCGTGCGCGATCGCAAAATCGGCGAGATTGTTGCTCGCATTGAGCGCAGCGGTCTTGTTATCGAGCGCATGGAGATGACCACGCTCGAGCGCGCTACCGTCGAGGAGCACTACGCCCATCTGGCCGACAAGCCCTTCTTTGGCGGTCTCTGCGACTTTATGACGAGCGGTCCGGTCGTCAAGATGGTCGTTTCCGGTCTCTCCGCTGTTGCTAAGATGCGCACCCTCATGGGCGCTACCAACCCGCTTGAGGCTGCTCCTGGTACCATCCGCGGCGACTTTGCCGTCGATGTCAACGCCAACGTGATCCACGGCTCCGACTGCCTGGAGAACGCCGAGATTGAGATCAAGCGCTTCTTTGGCTAAACCAGCTTTGACTCCTTAAAGCTGTTAGCGTGTGGCTTGGGCGCCGCGGAACTCCATCCGCGGCGCCCTTTTATTTCAAAATCTATGAAGGGGCCCGCTCGGACATGCGTTCCGAGCGGGCCCCTGCTGTTAGCTTGTGGCACTGAATAGTTTAGGCTTCGTCGACAACCTTAAGGCCGCGCGTGTGGTCGATCTCGTTGAGAAGGTTAACGCGGCGCTCGTGACGACCGCCCTCAAACTCGGCGTCGAGCCACTCGTCGACAATCATCTTGGCGAGCTCGGAGCCCACGACGCGGGCGCCAAAGGCGAGCACGTTGGTATTGTTGTGCATGCGGGAGAGCTTGGCGCTGAAGGGCTCGGAGCACACGACGGCGCGTACGCCCTCGACCTTGTTGGCAGCCAGGCTAATCCCGACACCGGTGCCACAGATGAGGATGCCCAGGTCGACGTCGCCGTTGGCAACGGCCTTACCCACCTTGTAGCCGGCGATGGGGTAGTCAAAGCTCTCGGAGGTGTCGGTGCCAAAGTTCACGACCTCGCAGCCGCGCTCCTTCAGGTGCTCGGAAATGATGTTCTTGAGCTCGACGGCGGCGTGGTCGTTACCGATACCGATCTTCATGGATGGTTCCTCTCTGGTCTGTGCGGCGCAAATGCTAAAGGTGTTTACCGCGTTCGACTGCATGATAGCGCGACTTTTGCGTAAACGCTCGGGCGTTTTTTGGTCAAACGCTTTAGCATGCAACAAGACCGGCTTCTCATGAATGAATGCTGTCAGTTTGTGCTTGAGCGCCGTCCGCCGGAACCATGGTTGCGGTTTTTGATGCATTGTTATCAAATAAAGGAACTAACCATTCTTGAGAGCCCAGCCCGTTATGCAAGCAG
>UROJ01000036.1 GCA_900549335.1 uncultured Collinsella sp. | reverse complement strand
GACGAGGAGAACGTGACGGCGCTCGCCCTGGATGCGGCGGAGTATTACGAGAAGAACCACAACGACACCGCGTATCTCGAAGCGCTGGAAGCGAAGCGCAGGGAAGTGGAGAAAAGCCTTGCGAACCTCGTGAAGGTCATCGAGAAGGGCGTGGTCAGCGACACGGTGACGGAACGTCTCGCACAGCTCGAAGAGCAGAAGAGCGCCCTGAACGATGCCATAGGGACGGAAAACGTCCGCATGTCGCTGTGCGAGGACAGTCACAGCATCCAGGCGTACTTCGACAAGTTCCTGCACGCCGACGTGAACGACCCGGAGATTCGAGACCAAGTCTTCGAGTATTTCGTGGACAAGGTCTATCTGTACGACGACAAGCTCGTCGTGAGTATGTGGTTCTCCGAGGACGACAAGCAGGAAATTACGTGGCGGGACTGGTTCTCGCTGGATGAGTATTGGACCGACGAATCCCCTTTTGTTAAAGGGGGAGGCGTCGAGTTCGACTGCTTCCCCTTTAGCTCCACCATAAGTAACAGGCAGGTAGATATTCGTATCTACCTGCCTTTTTATTTCTAATCCGTACCGCGGAGAATCGAACTCTGTGCAGGGCGCGGGCGTTAAGCAAACGCGAAGCGTTTGTAGCCCGCGGGCGAGGGCGGCGGCAGCCGGCCGAAGCCGGCGCGGATTTGCGAAGCAAATACGCGGATTCTCCGCGCAAACTATCAGCCCAATATGGATGCGATGTTATCGAATCTCAGCCGGCCATGCGCCGCATCAACGGAACCCCAAACCCGCGGAGAATCGAACTCTGTGCAGGGCGCGGGCGTTAAGCAAACGCTACGGCAACGTAGGGTGGGACGCGCTTTCCTAACGGCGGCCCAGGCGGAAAATCCATCCCGGAATCCGCGCTCAGAACGGGACACGCTTTCCCAACGGCGGTCCAAGCGGAAAGTTCATCCCGGAATCCCGCCTTAAACTGGAACACGCTTTCCGCTCCATCTCCTCAACTCCAAAACCTATGCGCCCTCCATTCCAAAACTGGGTAGAAGAAAGCCAAAACGCAATCGCAGGAGGTCAATATGACTGCAGAAGATAAGGCAAAGAACGCCGGCAAGGTCGCGCTCGTTTTGGAGGGCGGCAGCTTCCGCGGGCAATTTACCGCAGGCGTACTCGACGTTCTCATGGAGGCCGGCGTCGAGATTCCGGCGGTATATGGCGTATCGGCCGGCGCTCTCAACGGCGTGAACTACAAGTCGCATCAGATCGGCCGTGCCAACCGCATCAACCTGGCTTTCTGCAATGACAACCGCTTCATGGGCGCCGCATCGTTTGCGTCCACGGGCTCTATTGTGGGTTACGACTTTATCTTCAACGATGTCCAGGACCGCCTGGATCCCTTTGACAACGAAGCGTTCGACGCGAGCCCCACCAAGATGTACGCCGTCGCGACGGACATGCTCTTTGGAACCGCTGCATACCTGCCGGTCAAAAGCGCCGTGCTCGACCTCGATGCCGTGCGCGCCTCGACGTCGCTGCCGCTGGTGACGCCGCCGGTCGAGATCGATGGGCACAAATACGTCGACGGCGGCGTAGCCGATTCGGTCCCCATCGAGCACGTGCTGGAGGAGGCCGGCTTCGAGCGCGCGGTTGTCATTGTCACGCAGGACCGCTCGTACGAGAAAAAGCCCTACGAGTTTATGCCTGCCGCGCGCGCCCGCTATGCCGACTACCCCTACCTGCTCGAGGCTATCGAGACGCGCCACGACCGTTACAACATACAGCGCATGCACCTGTGGAAGTATGAGCGCGAGGGCCGTGCGTTGGTCGTCGCTCCGCAAAAGCCGGTCGAGGTCGGCCATGTCGAGCACGATCCGGCAAAGCTTTTGGACCTGTATATCCAGGGCCGTCAGGAGGCAAAGCGCTTGCTGGGAGATATCGAGGCATTTGTTGAGCGCTAGCGCTGCAACGTCACGGCTCGTGGATGACATGTGCAGAAACTCTGGTCGGAGCCAAAATACCTGTTGACTCGTACGGCGAGCGGGGTAATATGGACGGGTTACTTGCAGAGCCCCGTGAATCTCTGTAACAACACGTACTGTACATGGAGGAGTCTAAGTGATTTCGAAATCGACTCACTACGCCAAGCAGGGCGAGGTCCAGCGCAACTGGGTTCTCGTCGACGCCGATGGTGCTGTCCTGGGCCGTCTTGCCACCCAGATCGCAATGATCCTGCGCGGTAAGAACAAGCCCCAGTTCACGCCCAACAGCGACTGCGGCGACTTCGTTGTCGTCATCAACGCCGATAAGGTCCAGCTTACCGGTAACAAGGCCGACACGAAGACCTATTATCGCCACAGCGGCTACAACGGCGGCCTCAAGGCTGAGAGCTTCCGCCAGGCTATGGAGAAGCACCCGGAGAAGGTCATCGAGCGCGCCGTTCGCGGTATGCTGCCCAAGACCACCCTCGGCCGTGCCCAGATGACCAAGCTTAAGGTCTACGCTGGTGCCGAGCATCCGCATGCTGCCCAGAACCCCACGAAGATTGAGCTGGAGGCTTAAAGATGGCTGAGAACACCGTTGTCTACCAGGGTACCGGCCGTCGTAAGAACGCCGTCGCCCGCGTCCGTCTCGTCCCCGGCACCGGCAAGGTGACCATCAACAAGCGTGACGCCGAGCAGTATTTCGGCCGTCATCAGCTCGTTGAGAACGCCCTTGCTCCCTTCAAGGTGACCGACACCGCCGGTCAGTTCGACGTTATCGCTCTGTGCGATGGCGGCGGCATCTCCGGTCAGTCCGGCGCTCTGCGCCTGGGCATCGCTCGCGCTCTTCTGAACGCTGGCGACTACCGTGCTGACCTCAAGAAGGCCGGTTTCCTTACGCGCGATGCTCGCGTGGTCGAGCGCAAGAAGTACGGCCTCAAGAAGGCCCGCCGCGCTCCCCAGTTCTCCAAGCGCTAAGGTTTTATCTCCTTTCGAGATACAATGTACAAGCGGGGCCTGCCGATTCCTCGGCGGGTCCCGCTTTTCTTTTTCGACTAGGGTAGGCGGTTGCATATCGCCTGCTAGGGAAGGAGCGATCCTATGCCCCAGAACATCTTCGGTACCGACGGCGTCCGTGGCGTCGCCAATGCCGATCTCTCGTGCGACCTCGCGTTTCGCCTGGGCCGCGCGGCGACCAAGTTCCTTGGTCCGGATATCTGCGTCGGCCGCGACACGCGTCTTTCGGGTACCATGCTCGAGAGCGCTCTGACTGCCGGCATCATGGCCGAGGGCGGCCGTCCGCACTGCTGCGGCGTCATCCCCACGCCTGCCGTGGCGCTGCTCACCGTCCAGAACGAGCTCGACGGCGGCATCGTCATCTCTGCTTCGCATAATCCGCCGGAGTTCAACGGCATCAAGTTCTTTAGCCGCAAGGGTATGAAGCTTCCCGATGCGGTCGAGGAAGAGATCAGCGCCTGGGTCATGTCCGAGGAAGCCATGGCTGCCGACACGCTGCCGACCGGTGCCGGCGTGGGCCACATCATCAAGATGAAGGACGCCCGCAAGGCATATGTCGATCACGCTATCAGCACCCTCGACGGCCTTAAGCTCGACGGCCTGGTCGTTGCCGTCGACTGCGGCCACGGTGCGTCCTGCCAGACCACGCCTGCCGCGCTTCAGCGTCTGGGTGCCACGGTCCATGCCATCAACACCGATTACTGCGGCACCGACATTAACGTCGAGTGCGGCTCCACCCATCTTGAGCCCCTGCGCGAGCTCGTGCTGCGCACCCATGCCGACATCGGCCTGGCCCACGACGGCGACGCCGATCGCGTGCTGTTCGTGGACAGCGAGGGCAACGAGATCGATGGCGACTACATCCTGGCTATCTGCGGTTCTGACCTCGCTGCTCGCGGCAAGCTCGCCAACTCCGAGATCGTCTCGACCGTCATGTGCAACCTGGGCTTCTCCATCGCCATGAAGGAGCAGGGCTTTGAGATGGTTCAGACCGCCGTGGGCGATCGCTATGTTCTGGAGCGTATGCTCGCGGATGGCGCCGTCATCGGCGGCGAGCAGTCCGGCCACATCATCTTCCTGGAGCACAACACCACCGGTGACGGCCTGGTGACGGCTCTGCAGCTGCTGGCCGTGCTCAAGCGCACCGGCCGTACCCTCACCGACCTTGCCGGCATCATGAAGAAGTACCCGCAGGTACTCGTCAACGTGCATTCCGACAACAAGGCTGGTCTGGACGATTGCCAGCCCATCTGGGATGCCGTCGCTGCTGCCGAGAAGGAGCTTGACGGCCGCGGCCGCATTCTGGTGCGCCCGAGCGGTACCGAGCCTCTGGTTCGCGTTATGGCCGAGGCGGAGACGCACGAGCTGACCCAGCGCGTTGTCGACGACATCGTCGAGGTTGTCAAGCGCGAACTTCCCTAATGGTCAAAAACGAGTGCCAAGTGGTAAACTGTTAAGGCCATTTTGGTCGATTGGTATGTCCGAGGGGGAGCATGTTCACTAAAGTCCTAAGGTCTTTTGGTATGCGTGGTCGAGTCCTTACGCTGGATGCTCCCATCTCGGGCGACGTCATTCCGCTTTCCGAGGTAAACGACCAGACATTTGCCACCGGCCTTTTGGGCCAGGGCGTGGCGATTCAGCCTACCGGCACGCGTGTGATTGCACCGGCTGACGCGAAGGTCGAGGCTATTTTTCCCACGGGACACGCCGTTGCGCTTAACACGGTCGATGGCTTGGACGTGCTCATCCACGTTGGCTTGGACACTGTTCAGCTCGAGGGCAAGCACTTTACCGTGCATGCACAGGTGGGCGATGTCGTCCATAAGGGCGATGTACTCATTGAGTTCGATCGCGAGGCAATTGCTGCCGAGGGCTATGATGTGACGGTTCCCATCTTAGTGTGCAACTCCGTTGAGTTCTCGAGTATCAAGGGCTCCGTTGGCGTGCATGTCGAAGAGATGGACCAGCTCATCGTTGCTCGCGAGCGCTAGCAAGTGCATGTGGCCATTAGCCTACAATTCAAACACGTTTACGGAGGGCGCCCTTGAAAGAGGACGCCCTCCGTGGCAAGATGGGATTTGTCCGAAGCTAAAAGGCTTCGGGTCACCGTGGACGGGCAGGGGCCTCGACGCGGCTAGACACGAGACACATACATTACGCGACCTCGCCCTGGTGGCCGCACACGTTGGTTGCGGCCGACGCGGGCCGCGGGCAAGTGCTTGTAAGGGGAGCCTTGCCTCTCTTGTACGAGAAAGGATGCGTAATGAAGATCATTAAAGCTAAAGACTACGAGGATATGAGCCGCAAGGCCGCCAATATCATCTCGGCGCAGGTTATCCTCAAGCCCGACTGTGTGCTGGGCCTTGCCACCGGCTCCACCCCGATCGGTGCCTACAAGCAGCTCGCTGCTTGGTACGAGAAGGGCGACGTCGACTTTGCCGATGTCAGCACCTACAACCTGGACGAGTATCGCGGCCTTTCGCACGACGATCCCCAGAGCTATCACTACTTCATGCGTGAGAACTTCTTCGATCACATCAATATCGACCTGAACAACACGCATGTGCCCGACGGCTCCAACCCCGACGCCGCCGCTGCCTGCTCCGAGTACGATAAGATCGTCGCCGCCGCCGGTTACCCTGATCTGCAGCTGCTCGGCATTGGCAACAACGGCCACATCGGCTTCAACGAGCCCGATGACCACTTCTCCAAGGGCACGCACTGCGTCGACCTCACCGAGAGCACCATTCAGGCCAACAGCCGCCTGTTCGACAGCATCGACGACGTTCCCCGTCAGGCCTACACCATGGGCACCCAGACCATCATGTATGCCCGCATGATCCTGGTCGTCGCCAACGGCGAGGCCAAGGCTCAGGCCGTGCATGACATGTGCTATGGCCCGGTTACGCCCGCGTGCCCGGCTTCGATCCTGCAGCTGCACACCAACTGCGTTGTCGTTGCCGACGAGGCTGCCCTTTCGCTCTGCGAGTAGCGCGAATCCTGCACCTCGACATAGCCTTGCCTAAGGCCTCCGCTTTGCGGGGGCCTTTTTGTTATCCCTTTCCGCCCGCTTGACCAAAATCTTGCCGCAAGCTTGGCGAATGCCGGATGTCAAACAGCTTGATTCATTCCATACCAGATTCTATGCAAAAATGCCACTAAAAGGTCGTAGACGGTAGCGGGTGCTAGGCGAGTTGAATGACATGGCTGAACCTTGTTCATTTGCGTTACACTGCCGCTTAGATGGGACAAGCTGACAAGCTCATTTACCTGCTTAAAGACCGATTAGTCGGGGGATTAATAACAATCGGCCCTCGCTGTACAAAAACTTGCCGCTTGCGTACCAAAAGACAACCTAAAACACAAGGTCGCTCTATTCATAGCGCGGCTTGTATGGTCTTGCGGCTACAGTGTCCATACGGTCGAGTTGAGGAGCGGGCATGGTAAACGATTTGGGCAGTATGGACGACCTCGAGCTGATGCCGCTGGGCGGTGGCTATATGGTGCGACGCGAACGCTTGATGAATGAGCTTCTCGCCAAGGGCCGAAAGGCCGGCATCGTGGTTCTTTATGCGCCCGACGGGTTTGGGAAGACCTCGGTGCTGCTGCAGTACACCCATGAGGTTAAATGCGACCCGACGCGAGGCCCCGTGCGGATTATCGAGGCCGATCGCGCCATTGGGCGCGAGGTGTTTATGCAGCTCGAGGTGGTTACCGAAGAACTCAAAGACAAACCGCACTCCCTTATCGCGATTGATAATGTGCCAAACCTCGATCAGCGCGATACCGAAGACCTCATCGACAGGATTCGCGGCCTGCGCGCTATGGGGGTAGGGGTCTTTATCTCCTGCCGTCCTTCAAATCGTCAGCTGATTCATGGGCTGGGCGATTCGGTTAAGATCAATGCGCAGATGCTCAAGGTGCATGCCTATGAGTATTCGGCGTGGGCATCGGCGTTTTCGATCAGCACATCGCTCGACTTTTATCAGCTTACGCAGGGCGTGCCCGAGCTCGTTTCGGCATTGCAGACGGGTCTGTATGGCCAAGGCGACGTAGCCGGTCTGCTCGAAAACGAGATTGTCAACGTATATGGCGCGGCACTTGTCGATCTGGCTTCGCTCGACAATAATGCACTGTTTTGCGTGGCATGTCTCATGATTTTGATGGGCGAGGGCAATATCGCAGAACTCGAGGCTTGCGGGGTGAGGCTATCGATGGTCGACCAGTCCTACTTCGTACGCGACTACCCGATCTTTGGCTTGGACCCCGCCGAGCGGAGTTTTACGTGTCTGGGCACGGAGGATAACGGACGCTTGCGCTTGCGTAAGTTGGTGGCCGAGGTTCGCCCCGAACTTGTTCCGAGGGCGGCCCGGATTTTGCTTAAGGCGGGCCGATGCGATGCGGCGATGGGCCTGGCGGACGCCTTTTTGGACCGTGATGCGGTCCTTGAACTTGCTGGGCAGTATGGGGTCGATCTGGCTCTGACGGGGCACGGGGCCGATATCTGCCGAGCAGCGCTGGGCACGATCGATGCCGAGGATCCGGCTCCAGAGCCAACGCCTGCCGAGGCGCTTGGCGTGTATTTGGCAGCGGTCAGCGTGTCCAATACAAAGCTCGCTCGCTATATGGCATCGGTCATCGAGCGCGGGGGCGAACGAGCGGCCTGCGAAATAGACCCTGTTTCATGGAGGGCGGCCCAGACACTGGCGGCTGTTTGCTATGGGGACAACGGGCTTGGGCTTCCTACGAACCTGGCCGTGCCAGAAATTGAGACGTCCCACACCGCACTCGACATGCTGTCCGCGCATATTGAGGTCAAGCGATGCCTGACCGAGCGGGGAGATGACGGCGGCGTTCTACAGCAGCTCAAAACGAGCAAGGCCTACGACTGTGAGCTCGACATCGCGGGGATTGTTATACGGGCCGATAGCATGCTGGTGGAGCTCTTTGACGGGTCGTTTACGGGAACCGACGAGCGCGACGACGAGATGGCGGTGGTGCGGGAGGCGCTCGACGTACGTGGGCTTAAGGCGATGGCTATCTGGGTGCGCATGGTGTTGGCGGCACGGCGGCTCCTTTCCGGCCTGCCGGTAACCGACGACGCGGCGTTCAACGAGCTCGATCGTTTTGCCGTGCGCATGCGCGACAACCAGATTCAGCTGTTTGGTCTGTTGCTAGAAGGCTGGCAGTCGCTGGCAGAGGGACGGCCGGTTAATGCAAAGTTCCGTGCGGTCCAAGTGCTCAAACTTGCCGAGGAGTCGATTGCGTACATGCGCGATAACGCATTGCTGCTGGAGCGCGCGGCATATCTGCGTAACACCTCGATGGTTTCGGTGCGCGAGGAAGCGGAGTTGCTCGATATAAGCCAGACGCAGGTTGGTGGAGCGGAGGCCTGGATGGTGGCGCTGCATTTGGCTTGCGCGGGGCGAGATAGCGATCTTGCGGCCTGGATGTCCATGAATCGCGCGGGGATTCTGGAGCCATCGTATCGGCTCTTTGCGCGCCTTGCCATGCATTGTCTGGGCGAGCCGGCGACCAGGATTCGCAAGAAGCTTCCCGTGCGCGAGCTGTCGCGGTACTCGCTGCGCGACGATTTGGAAGGGGAGGGCGAGCGCCTGTTCCAGGCCGGCGAGGTTGAAGCCGTTGATACCATTGACCATATCGAGATTCGCATTTTTGGCGCGTTTCGCGCCGAGCGCGACGGGTTTCCCATCACGGACAAAATGTGGCGCCGCAAGAAGGCGGCGACACTTGCCGAGCGGCTTGCGCTGGGCATGGATGCGCTCGTCGATCGTGAGACGCTGGCCATGGAGTTGTGGCCCCATGCCGAGTTCAATAGCGCCCGCAACAACCTGTACTCGACGATATCGCGCTTGCGGTCGGCTTTGGGACCGACGCCGGATGGCAAGTCGTGTGTGCTCATCCAAAATGAATGCATCGGACTCAACGGCGACTACGTCAAGACCGATGTACGGCTGTTTGACCAGATAAGCCGCGAGGTTTTGGGAAATCGCACGGGTGCGCGCGGGCCCCATTTAGTTGAGCTGTGCCTTAAGATTGAGCAGCTTTATGCCGGACCGCTGTATGTTCCCAATGGCTGTAACCCCACCTACTTTTTGCGTATGCGACGCATTATGCAGTCAAAGTACATCGATTGCATGATTAAGGGAGCAAATTCCGCTCTAGAAGAAAACGATCTGCAGTCGGCGATTTGGCTGGCGGAGTCGGGGCTTCGACAGGAAACGGCGCGTGAGGATATGGTGCGCTGCGCCATGCGCGTCTACAGTGCGGCGGGGCGGCGGCGCGATATCGTCGAGCTGTACAGCGGGCATATGCACCATCTGAGGGAGCAGGTCAATGGCGTGCCCGAGCCCGAGACGCGGCGTCTATACGAGCGCTTGGTGGAGGGGCGGCTCAATCGCGTGCTGGTCGAGCGATAAAAAACGGGCGCCCGAAGTACTTGGGCACCCGTAAGCTTGCTATGTGTTGGCTCGCCGGATCATTGGCTCTTAGACGAGCTTGATCTTCTCGATGTCCTTGCGCGAGGACTCGCGATACAGCGAGAACTTGCGGCCGATGACCTGGACGACCTCGGCGTGGCAACGCTCAGCGAGCTCTTCGGCGGCCTCGCGGGCGGAAAGACTGGAGCCATCGAGCACGGAGCACTTAACGAGTTCGTGCTTCTCCAGGTAGGCGACCGTCTGCTCGACGGTGCCCTCGTTGACATCGGACTTACCGATGATGATGGCGGGGTTGAGGTGATGGGCCATGCTGCGAAGCTGCTTGACCTGGGCTCCTGTCAGTGCCATGGGTTCTCGCTTTCTATGTATGGGGCGCCCCGCGACGGGGCCTTAATCTACGTGAGCTGTCCCACGATAGCGCAGGAACGGCGCGGTGTGGAGCGCGTTTGCCCAGTTCAAAAAGAATGCGGATGCCGAGGTGATGGGCAGTGCGGGCTGTGAACGGGCTACGAGCGGGATTCAGAGACCGGTTCCCATGCAATAAACGCCCAGCGAACCTTACGGATATGGTCGAGCATATAGCGCCCCTGCGGCACGCCCTTGGAGCCCGGCTCACCGGCATGGGGATTCTCGATCATGTGTTGGGCGATGTAGTCGCGCAGACGGTCGACCTTATCCTCGTTGCCATGCTCAAGCATGCGG
>UROJ01000035.1 GCA_900549335.1 uncultured Collinsella sp. | reverse complement strand
ATCATTATCTGGTCGGCTTCGCAGTTTAAGGCCGACGCTTCGTTCTCACGCCATCTGCTGGGAATTGGCATCGGAGCGGTGCTGGCGGTGCTGGTCTGGCGTACCGACCTGCGCGGTATTTCCAATTTCTCGACGGCGTTGCTCGTCATCGACCTGATCGTGATCCTCTCGCCCAAGATTCCGGGTCTGTCCTATACAGGCGGTCTGGGCATGACGGGCTGGATCAAGATTCCCGGTATCGGCTTGACATTCCAGCCGGTTGAGCTTGCCAAGCTCATCACCATCTTCTTTATTGCTACGCTTGGCTCGCAGTATAACGGTCGCATCGATACCGTTCGCGACTACGTCAAGCTCTGCGGCATGCTGTCCATTCCGTTTTTGGCCGTCGTTGCCATGGGCGACCTGGGCTCGGGCCTGGTCGTGCTTGTTTCGGGCGCCATCGTCATTTGTATGAGCGGTGCACGCCGCGAATGGGTGCTGTCGACTCTGGCCCTGCTCGTGGGCCTGGTGGCCCTCGTTCTGGCGCTCGATTCGGTCTTTGATTCGTTGCTCGGCCACGATGTGCTCATCAAGCAGTATCAGATGAACCGTCTGACGGTCTTTATCGACCCCGATAATGCCGATTCGGACGATGCCTACAACCTGCAGCAGTCGCTTATCGCCGTTGGCTCGGGCGGCTTCTTTGGTAAGGGTTTGGGCCATGCGACGCAGTCGGCCGGCGGCTTTCTGCCTGAGTTCCACACCGACTTCGTCTTCGCCTTCCTGTCCGAGACCTTTGGTTTTTGCGGTTCCTTTTTTCTCCTGTGCCTCTACGTGCTGCTGATCTTTTCGACGATTCGCGTCGCCTTTAAGTGTGAGTCGCTGTTCCTGCGTCTGTCGTGCGTAGGTATCGTCGGCATGTGGGCATTCCAGACCTTTGAGAACATCGGCATGTGCATCGGCATGATGCCGATTACCGGTATTCCGCTACCGTTTATTAGCTTTGGTTCGTCTTCGATGATGATCCAACTGCTGACGGTGGGTATCGTACAATCCATATGGCGGCATCGTTCGGGCGCCGCGTAACCGCTGGAGGGGTTTGCTATGAAAATTCCCGTAGATAAGCTGACCCGCGCTTTTAAGATGGGCGCGTCCGTTAAGAAGGATTCCGATACGCCGGTGCGCGTCTCGGTCTATCTGGATTCGTCCGCCTCGCGCTTTCTGGCCGAGACGGTGCGTGACGCCTTTGTGCCGCAGACGACCTCGGGCATTGTGCGCGTCGAGCGTCTGGGGGAGGAGCGAATTGCTCCAAAGACCGATACCGATGTGGTGCTGGTGCTCTCGTGTGGTTCCGACCGCTTGGAGAGTGCCGTGCAGGAGCTCGTGATCGCCGGCGCGCCCGTGTGCGTGCTTGCCGAGTCTGCTGTGGAGGTGCCGTTTATCGAGGAGTCCACGCCCATGCTCGGTGTGGTGGCGGCAACCGATAAGACGTATCTGCTCGAGACGCTTGCCCGCTGGATTCTCGATCGCACCGACAAGGAAACGGCTTTTGCGGCGAACTTTGCCTTCATGCGCATCGCGGCGGCCAATCGTATCATCACCTCGTGTGCGCTCACCAATATGGCGACCGGGGCTTTGGTGTTTTTGCCGGGCACCGATTATCCCGTTATGGCGCTGGCGCAGGTGGGCATGCTCTTTGAGCTCGCTGCCGTCTTTGGACGCGGCATTAAGCCTGAGCGCGGCTACGAGGTCGCGGGCGTGCTTGCCGGCGGTCTTGTGATCCGCGCGGTCACCCGCGCGCTCGTCAAGCAGACGCCGCATATTGGGTTTGCCGTCAAGGCGCTCGCTGCTGCCGCGGGCACCTATGGCATGGGCCGTGCGCTCGTTTCGCTCTACGAGCGCGATGTCGACTACAGCCGTGCTAACGAGGTGGTCACTGCCACGTTTTCCCGCGTTCGCGATCTGGTGACTGCGGTCGCGGGCGCTACCCGTCCTATGGCGTCCTATCAGGACGCATCAGATCTCGCTGCTTAGGGGTTTTCCGTTGCGCGTTGCATACCAAGACTGTTTTCATTTAATTGAGCCGTTGCTCGCCAAGGTCGAGAAGCCGAGTCGCTATATCGATCACGAGTGGGGCACGCTTTCCAAGGCCGATGCCGACTACCGTTGCTGCCTGATCTACCCGGATGTGTACGAGGTCGGTCTGCCCAACCAGGGCATCGCCATCCTCTACAACATCCTTAACCAGGCCGAGGGCATCTCCTGCGAGCGCGGCTATGTGCCGTGGCCCGATATGGGTGACGCCATGCGCGAGGCAGGCATTCCGCTGCTGTCGCTCGAGGGTGCAGCGCCGGTCGCTTCGTTTGATATCGTCGGCCTGCATGTGCCGCACGAGATGGCGGTGACGAACTTCCTCGAGGCACTCGACCTCGCTGGTATTCCGCTGTTAGCGGCTGACCGCACCGAGGACGACCCCATTATCATCGCCGGCGGCCCCTCGGTGTACAACCCCGAGCCGTACGCGGCCTTCTTCGATGTTATCCTCATCGGCGAGGGCGAGGAATCGCTGCTCGAGACCTGCCAGTTGCATCGCCGTCTGCGTGACGAAGGAGTCCCGCGCGCGCAGATTGTCGAGCAGCTTGCATCCATTGCCGGCAACTACGTGCCGTCGCTCTATGAGGTTTGTCACGACGAGCCCTGCTCGCCGCATGGCTACACCGTGCCGCGTGAGGGCAAGGATGCGCCGACCGTGGTCTACAAGCGCGTCGTCGTGGATTTCGGCGCCACGAATCCGCTGTCGCAGTCGTGCGTGCCCTATGCGCAGCTGGTCCACGACCGCCTGTCTATCGAGATCCTGCGCGGCTGCGCCCGCGGCTGTCGTTTTTGCCAGGCCGGCATGACGTATCGCCCGGTGCGTGAGCGCTCGGCCGACCAGATCGTCTCGTCGGTGATTCAGGGTCTGGAAAAGACCGGCTATGACGAGGTGTCGCTGACCTCGCTCTCCACGACCGACCACTCCTGCATTCGCGATGTGCTCGGCAGGCTCAACCATCGCCTGGAGGATACGGGTATTCGCGTGTCTATTCCGTCGCAGCGCCTGGATTCGTTTGGCGTGGATATGGCCGAGTCGGTCGCCGGCGAAAAGAAGGGCGGCCTGACGTTCGCGCCCGAGGCCGGCAGCCAGCGCATGCGCGACATCATTAACAAGAACGTGACCGAGGAGGACCTGGACCGTGCGGCCAAGGCGGCCTTCGAGGCCGGTTGGAACCGCATGAAGCTCTACTTTATGATGGGCCTTCCCGGCGAGCGCGACGAGGACATCGTGGCCATCGCCAATCTGGCCGATCACGTGCTGGAGCTCGGTCGTTCCGTGGTGCCCAAGGCTCGTCGCGGCTCGATCTCGGTGTCGATCTCGGTTTCGGTCTTTATCCCCAAGGCTGCCACGCCGTTCCAGTGGTGCCCGCAGCTCGACTACGACGACGTCAAGCGTCGCCAGAAGCTGCTCATCACGAGCGTTCGCAACCGTGCCGTCCGCGTTCATTACCACGATGCCGAGACCTCGCTCATCGAGGCTGCGCTGTCCCGCGCCGGTCGTGACATGACGCCCGTCATCATCGACGCTTGGCGCTCGGGCTCTCGCTTTGACGCCTGGGTAGAGCATTTCTCGCTCGATAACTGGAAGGAAGCTGCTGCCAAAAACGGCATCGACCTCAATGAGCTCGTGCACCTGCCCTACGAGTTAGACTGGCGCCTGCCGTGGGAGCACGTGAGCCCCGGCTGCACGCGCGGCTTCCTCGAGCGCGAGTACCGTCGCTCGCTCGAGGGCGTCACGACTCCCGACTGCACCCGCACGTCATGCACCGGCTGCGGGATCTGCCCTACGCTCCACGCCAAGAATGTATTGATGGGTGATCGCGCATGAGTGAGCGCCTGACCGACAACCCCTCGCTCTTTAGACTTCGTGTTCGCTATGGCAAGCGCGATCGCCTTAAGTACCTGGGCCATCTCGAAGTAATCCATACCATTGAGCGCATCGTGCGCCGTGCGGGACTTCCCTATGCCGTCACGCAGGGCTTCTCTCCGCACATGCGCGTGGGCTTTTCTTCGGCGCTACCGGTGGGTACGTCGTCGACCTGCGAGTGGTATGACCTGTTTATGACCGAGTTCGTGGCGCTCGACGAGGCGTTTGGGCGCCTGGCTGCGGCGTCTCCGGCCGATCTGGCGCCCATCGAGGCGGCGTACATCGACGTGCGCACGCCGGCGTTGACGGCGCAGCTCACGCGCCTGTCGTATCGCATCGACCTGCACTTGGATCCCGAGGCGCCCGTAAGCGCCGACGAGGTGCGTCGTGCGATCGACACGCTGCGCGCGGACCATGGCATCGACTACGCGCGCGGAAAAAAGAGCAAGCGCTTGGATTTGGATCACACGCTCGTGGGCTATGAGCTCACGGCGGGGGAGCGCCCGGACCATTTGGTGCTCATGCTCGACACCCATGCCGACAACGAGGGCTCCATGCGTCCGGAAATTTTGCTTTCTGCTGCTGATGTTTTGTTGCAGGGCTTGACCCCGGGCGTGGATGCACCTATTGTTTCCACCGGTATGCAAGACCTCGTGACCATCTGCTCCTACGATGTCGAGCGTCAGAATCAAGCATGCGAGGACGACGAGGGCCGACTCGTCAGCCCCATACCTGTGCGAACTTGTGGATTTGCTCCACATACTCGTTGACGGGGTTATTTTCGCCTGCTACTATATTCGGCTGTTGCACTAACTGATGCATGAAGGGCAAGTAAACATGTACGCAATCGTTAACACGGGCGGCAAGCAGTACAAGGTCGCCACCGACGATGTCATCACCGTCGAGAAGATCGAGGGCAATGAGGGCGACAAGGTCACCCTGCCGGTCATCTTCCTCAACGATGGTAAGAAGATCGTCACCGATCCCGACAAGCTGGCCAAGGCCAAGGTTACCGCTCAGATCGTTGAGCAGTTCAAGGGCGAGAAGCAGCTGGTCTTCAAGTTCCACAAGCGTAAGCGCTATCGTCGTCTGAAGGGTCACCGTCAGCAGCTCACCAAGCTGAAGATCGTGAAGGTCCAGGCTACCTCCCGCGCCAAGAAGGCTGTCAAGGCAGAGGCTGAGGCTGTTGCCGAGGCTCCCGTCGCCGAGTAGATTACACTCGTAACGAAAGAGTAGGTATACACAATGGCACACAAAAAAGGACTCGGTTCCTCCCGTAATGGCCGTGACTCCCGCGGTCAGCGCCTTGGCACGAAGCGCTATGCCGGCCAGACGGTAACCACGGGCACGATTCTCGTCCGTCAGCACGGCACGCACATCCACCCGGGTGAGAACGTTGGCCGTGGTAAGGACGACACGCTGTTCGCGCTGGTCGACGGTACCGTTGAGTTCCACAAGGGTATCAAGCACAGGGTCAGCGTACGCCCGCTCGCGAACGCGTAATTCACCCTTCATAGAGCACATATGTGGGAGGCACTTGAGTTTTAGGATTCAAGGGTCTCCCTCTTTTTTGTAGGAGGCGATTCTGTTGTCACAGTTCACCGATATCAGCCGCATTAACGTGTGCGGCGGCGACGGCGGAGCCGGATGCATGTCGTTTAGGCGCGAGGCATTTGTCCCCAAGGGCGGCCCCGATGGCGGCGACGGCGGTCGTGGCGGCAATGTCGTCATCCAGGCCGATGCTCAGCTGTCTTCGCTGATCGATTACCGCTTTAAGCATCACTTCCGCGCCGAGCGCGGCACGCACGGGCAGGGTGCCCGTCGTAACGGTAAGAGCGGCGAGGACCTGATTCTCAAGGTCCCTATGGGTACCGTGGTGCGCGAGCTCGATCCCGAGACGCAGACCCCGATGTTCGAGATTGCCGACCTGGTGCACGACGGCGAGCGCGTCGTCGTGGCGCCCGGCGGTGCCGGCGGCCTGGGCAACACGCACTTTGTGACGTCGGTGCGCCGCGCGCCCGCGTTCGCTCAGCTGGGCGAACCGGCCGAGGAGCACTGGATTGAGCTCGAGATGAAGCTTATGGCCGATGCCGCGCTCGTGGGCTTTCCCTCGGTTGGTAAGTCATCGCTCATCGCGCGCATGAGTGCCGCCCGTCCCAAGATCGCTGACTACCCGTTTACCACGCTCGTGCCGAACCTCGGCATGGTGCGTGCCGGCGAATATTCTTACGTCGTTGCCGACGTCCCCGGTCTTATTGAGGGCGCGAGCGAGGGCAAGGGCCTGGGTCACCAGTTCCTGCGCCACATTGAGCGTACGGCCCTGATCATGCACGTCGTTGACATGACGGGTGGTTTTGAGGATCGCGATCCGGTTGAGGACTATCGCATCATCAACCGCGAGCTCGAGCAGTATGGCGCTGAGCTTTCTGAGCGTCCGCAGATCGTCGTTGCCAACAAGTGCGACGCGCCGGGCACGGCCGACAAGATTGCCGACCTCAAGCGTGCAGCGCTCGACGACGGCCATATGTTCTTTGCCGTGTCCGCCGTGACGGGTGCCGGTCTCAACACGCTGATGCTTGCCGTGGGCGAGCAGGTGGCTAAGCTGCGCGCCGAGTTGGCTGTCTCGGATGAGCCGGTCGTTCTGCGCGACGATGAGTGGGAGCGCCGTCGCCTGCAGCGTGAGAAGCGTTTCCGCATTGTCCAGGAAGAGCCCGGTGCCTTCCGCGTGGTCGGTCGTGCCATCGAGCGCATGGTCATCCAGACCGACTGGGAAAATGAGGAAGCCGTCATTTACCTGCAGCATAAGTTTGCGCGTATGGGTGTTGACGACGCGCTCGAGAAGGCCGGTTGCCGTGCGGGCGACGAGGTCCGCATTTGCCAGCGCGCCTTTGACTTTGAGGGCGCCGAAGACTTCTCGGAGTACGAGGAGCTCGAGGATGCTGGCGAGGACGTTGCCGTTGAGGCCATTGACGTGACCGATGCTTCGGATGAGGGCGTCGAGATTGTCGATGCGGTGGATGCCGCGGACGATGCCGAGACCTCGGAGGGCGAGTAGGCCATGTCGCTGCGCGGTGGAATCGGTCTGCCCGAGCTTCCTCTTGAGGACGGGCAGGAGTTTAGGCTCGGCATTATGGGTGGCACCTTTGATCCCATCCATTACGGGCACCTGGTGACCGCCGAGCAGGCGCGCGAGTCGCTCGACTTGGACGCTGTGCTCTTTATGCCGGCGGGCTCTCCTGCCTTTAAGCTTGACAAGCCGGTGACGCCTGCCGAGGACCGTTATGCCATGACGGTCCTCGCCACCGCCGCGAACCCGGCCTTTTTGGCGAGCCGGTTCGAGATCGACCGTCCGGGCGTAACCTATACGGCCGATACGCTTCATGCCCTTCGCGACTTTTACCCGCCGCAGGTAAAGCTCTACTTTATTACGGGCGCCGACGCGATTATCGATATTGTGACCTGGCATGATGTCGAACGAATCGCTGAGCTTGCTACCTTTATTGCGGCGACACGACCGGGCTTTGATATCGATACGGCGCGTGCCCGAATCAAAGAGTCGGGGCTGCCGTTCGACGTGCGCTATATTCAGATTCCGGCGCTGGCGATCAGCTCGACGAACATTCGTAAGCGAGTTGCCCGCGGTATGAGCGTGCGCTATCTTACGAGCGAGTCCGTGCTCGGCTACATTCGCAAACGCAGGCTATATGCCGATTTGGGCCAAGAAGATTTTGAGTGATGGGGGTCTACGTTGTCGGTAGAGGATCAGTTTGAGGGCGATGAACGCGCGCTGCTCAAGCGCATTCAAGAGCTGCTCGATGTTCGCATGAAGGATAAGCGCAAGCGCTATGTGCATTCGCTGGGTGTTGCCGAGACCGCACTTCATCTGGCCGAGGTCTACGGCGTTGACCGCTTTGATGCCGCTGCTGCCGGTCTGATCCATGACTGGGACAAAGTGCTCTCCGACGACGAGCTGGTTACGCGCGCTCTGCATTACGGCATTAAGATTGCCGGCTCTCCGTCTGCCGCGACGCCGCTTTTGCATGGCCCGGTTGCCGCCTATGAGCTTCCGCAGCTTTTTCCCGAGCTGTCGCCGGCGGTCTTTCAGGCTGTCGACCGTCACACCGTGGGCGCTTGCGACATGACGCCGCTCGATATGGTGGTCTTTGTGGCCGATGCTATCGAACCCAACCGCCACGGCGATTATGCCCATGCGCTGCGCAAGATGGTGGGGAAGTCCTCGCTCGACGAGTTGTTCTTCTCCTGTTTTGCGCAGGGTCTGGTCTATGTGATCCAGTCCGGGCGTTATCTTTATCCCACGGCTATTATGATTTACAACCATTACGCCCAGCTGCGCTAGCTTGGGCTGTCTAGAAAGAGGTATTCCATGGCCGATGAGACCATGACCGACGATCAGATTCTTGAAGGTGTGGAGCACAAGAGTTTTGTTGCCACGTCCGACCGCACCGCTGCCTCGCTGTCCGCGAGCGGTGTTGCCGCCGAGGATGTCGCCCGCGCCGCCGCGCAGGCCGCCTACGACAAGAAGGGCGAGGACGTTCAGGTGCTCGACCTGACCGAGCTTTCCGACGTATGCGACTACTTTGTGCTTGCCACCGGTACCAACAACCGCCAGGTCGATTCTATCGTCGACGAGATCGAGGAGAAGGTCGCCGAGGCTTGCGGCGAGCATCCGTTCTCCATCGAGGGCCGCGAGCAGAAGACCTGGATGCTCATGGACTACGGTTCGGTTGTCGTCCACGTCTTCACTCCTGAAGCCCGCGACTTCTACCGCCTAGAAAAGCTCTGGGGCGACGCCCCCCAGCTCCCCCTCAACCTCCTCTAGTAGCTCATTTGAGACGAGGTTAGCTACCCTCACGCATATCGCCGGGCAGGTGCGGTTTTCCGCACCTGCCCGGCTTTCTTTTTGCCCAAAGGCGGTTAATCGTTGAAGCGGGATTGGCGGCCGAAGGAAAGGGCGGTGTCGCCGAATTTGTCTCGGACGGCGTCGATGGCGACGGAGAGGTCGCGGCGGTCGCTGGATTGGGCTCCGCGGTCATCGATCTCGCAGAACAGGTCAGTCTGGATGCCGCCTTGGTGGTCGAAGTCGCTCATGCCGATGCCCGCTAAGCGAACATGCATGCCATCCTGCCAGATGTTGTCGAGCAGTTCGAGTGCAACCGCCACGAAGATGTTCTCATCGTCGGTCGGATGAGGCAGCCGGCGCTGTGCCGTACGCCCGCTGCCATACGAATACTTAAGCTTGAGCGTTACCGTGGCACCCGTCAGCCCCTGACGGCGCAGGCGGCGTCCCACTGACTCTCCCAACAGCGCAATCGCCGCCTCAATATCCCCACGCTCAGTTAAATCTTTAGCAAAGGTGCGTTCATTGCTGACCGACTTGACCTCGCGCTCTTCATCGAGGCTCGTGACTTCGGAGATTTCGAGTCCCAGCGCACGCTGGCGCATGCGTTCGCCGTTCACGCCAAAAATGGCAGCCAGCGTGGACTCCGGCGCACGCGAAAGCTCGCCGAGGGTGTAGATGCGCATGCGGCGCAGTCGCTCCTCGGCCGAGCGCCCGATGCCGCTCATGGCAGATACCGGCAACGCGGCCAAAAAGCGCTGCTCGGTTCCGGGGCGCACGATGGTCAGCCCAAACGGCTTATCCCGCTCGCTTGCGATCTTTGCGACCGTCTTGTTGCAGCCCACGCCAATGGAACAGGTCACTCCCAGCCCTGCCACGCGGTCGCTTATACGCCGCGCAACCAGCAACGGGTCTTCGGGCGCAAAGCGGCCCGGTGTGATATCGATAAAGGCTTCGTCGATGGATACGCGCTCCACGCGCGGCGTCTCCTCGGCAAGAATCGCCATGACCTGCGCGCTCACCTCACGATAGCGATCAAAATGCCCATGCGTCCAAATGGCCTGCGGGCACAGGCGCCTTGCCTCGGCCGAGGGCATGGCAGAGTGCACGCCAAAGCGACGTGCCTCATACGAACACGTGGACACGACGCCACGCGAATCGGCGTCTCCGCCCACGATGAGCGGCTTTCCTCGCCATTCGGGATGATCGAGCATTTCCACGCTCGCAAAAAACGCATCGAGGTCCATGAGTCCCACCGCCGGACCCGTCCAGGGAGGCGGCGTGACGCCCATGGCATCCTCATAACCGTATGTATGTTCGCGTCTTTCCATGTCATGAGTATACCGCGCAGCTCATGTGGGGTGCGTGTATGTGCTTGCAAATCCC
>UROJ01000034.1 GCA_900549335.1 uncultured Collinsella sp. | reverse complement strand
CGCCTCGTACACCATGGCGACCAGGCCCAACGGCACGCTCACACGGGTGAGGTCCACGCCGCTTGCGAGCACGCGGTGATCGAGCACGCGGCCCACGGGATCGGGCAGCTCGGCAAGCTTTTCCAGGCCGGTGGCCATGCCCTCAACGCGCTCGGGCGTCAGCAGCAGACGGTCGAGGAGCCCCGCCGAGGTCCCCGCATCGCGCGCGGCGGACATATCGAGCTCGTTGGCGGCGACGATGGAGTCGACACCGTTGCGCAGTGCTGCGGCCATGGCGCGCACGGCCTCCTGGCGCTGCTCGTCGCTCGCCGTGGCAAGCGAGGCCGACGCTGCCTTAGCGGCAACGGCAAGATCGTGGACATACGTGGCTATATCGACCGACATGGGCGGCCCTTTCTCCTAGAAGTTTGCAACCATGGTAGCCGATTTGCGCATGGCCTCGCGCGCGGCGGTAGAATTGGTCAACCCGAAACACCGCAACGAACGGAAGTATCACATGGCGCTCATCACCTCGTACCACGTCCCCGGCCTGTATGTCGAGGACCACAGCATCGACGTCCCCCTCGACTGGCGCGGCCTGGAGCCGATGCTCCTGGCCGTCGGCAGCACCATGCGCCGCGGCGCTATGCCGGCACCAATCGCCGGCGCGCCCGAGAGCATCAAGCTCTTCTATCGCGTGGTTTGCGCGCCCGACCGCATCAACGACGATCTGCCGCTGCTCCTGTTTTTACAGGGCGGCCCCGGCGGCGAGAGCCCGCGTCCGTTGTCGCCCACAAGCGATGGCTGGATCGAGGAGGCCGTCAAGCACTTCCGCGTGGTCCTGCCCGACCAGCGCGGCACCGGACGCAGTAGCTGCGTGGACGGACGCACGATCGCGGCCTTGGGCGAGCGCGCCGAGGCAGCCGGCGCCGATGCGGACCGCTCGCAGGCAGACTTCCTCAAGCGTCACCTCGCCAGCTCTATCGTGCGCGATTTTGAGTACCTGCGCCTGGTGGGCTTTGGCGGCAGGCCCTGGGTCACGCTCGGGCAGAGCTACGGCGGCTTTTTGACGCTGAGCTATCTGTCACTCTTCCCCGAGGGCGTGGCGGCAAGCTTTACCTGCGGCGGCATTCCGCACGTGCCGGCGAGCGCCAGCGAGGTCTACGCGCACACCTTCCCGCGCATGGCTGCCAAGACGCAGCAGTATTACGACCGCTACCCCGCCGACGTCGAGCGCGTGGCAGCCCTGGCCGATGCGCTCGAGGCTCAGAAGCCCGTGCTACCCGACGGCTCGCCGATGACGGTCGAGCGCCTACAGCTCATGGGCAGCGACTTTGGCATGAAGCCGAGCTTTGAGCGCATGCATTGGATTATCGATCATGCTTTTGTTGACGGCGACGGCACGCTGACCTGCGGTGCCTCGGTATCTGACAGCTTTTTGATGCGCGCCTTCGAGCACACCAACACGCGCACGAATCCGCTGTACTGGACGCTTCAGGAGTTCATCTACGCCGACGGCGACACCATACCCATTCGCTGGGCCGCGGCAGAAGAGAAGGCACACCGTGCCGAGTTCGACACGCTCGCGCGACCGCTCATGTTTACCGGCGAGGCCATGTTCCCGTGGATGTTTGAGCAGATGCCCGAACTTAAGCCCTTCAAGCCGGCGATGGACCTGCTGATGGAGGACACCAGCTGGGACAAGATCTACGACCCGCAGCGCCTGGCGTGCAACGAGGTGCCCCTGCAAGCCGCGGTGTACTTCGATGACATGTACGTGGACTCGGGTCTGCAGCTCGACACGCTCAGTCGCGTGGGCAACTCGCACGCATGGGTGACCAACGAGTTCGAGCACGACGGCCTGCACGGCAGCGTGGTATTCAAGCACCTCTTCAACGAAGCCCTCAACCGCGGAGACCTGCGCCGGATCTTCTAGCAAAGGAGTGCCCCCCTGCTGGCACAAAAGGAACGTCCCCAGGTGCCAGGTTAATGAAGTCATTGCAGAAAGAGGACGGAAAGCGAAAACGCCCCTAAGCGAGCAAGGTGACGTGAAAGAGGAGGGCATTGACCTTTTGGTCATGCCCGACGATTGAACGTCAGATTGCCACTTAGGGGCGTTTGCAGCGTCAATTGGTTACGCGAAGACGATTAAATTATCCCTGTGTATCGCGGGCTTCTCGGCCAGGTCTGCCAGCAGGCGGTTGCTGGCGATCTGGTCCTGGCGGCGGCCGGCGGCAAGCTCCAGCACGTCCGAATCGGCCTCGGCGATACCGCGGGCGACGACCATACCGCTCGGGTCGCACACGTCGAGCACATCGCCCTCGGAAAACACGCCATCGACCTCGCGAATACCCACCGCGAGCAAGGAAGAGCCACGGCTTACCAGCGCCTTCGCAGCACCGTCATCGACCGTCACCGAGCCATGCGCCTTATCACCCAGTGCGATCCACAGCTTGCGGGGCGCGATGTCCAGGCGCTCAGCCGGCGGATCGAACAACGTACCCACGCTCTCGCCGCGGGCCAGACGCACGAGCGCATCGGGCTCCTCGCCCGAGCAAATCACGCTTTGAATGCCCGCCGTCATCAGAATGCGGCTCGCGCGGATCTTGGTGATCATGCCGCCCGTGCCCACCGATGTGGAAGAATCGCCCGCCGAGGCGATGATCTTGGCGTCGATCTTATGCACGACCGGGACGAACTCGGCCGTGGGGTCCTCGTGCGGATTGGCGGTATAGAGGCCATCGATGTCCGAGAGCGTCACGCACAGATCGGCAGAAAGCAGGCAGCTCACAAGCGCCGCCAGCGTGTCGTTGTCGCCAAACTTGATCTCATCGACGGTAACGGTATCGTTCTCGTTGACGACCGGCACCACGCCAAGCTCCACTAGGCGCAGCAGGGCATCGCGCGCGTGCAGATAGGACGTGCGGCGGGCCGTATCGTGGCGCGTGAGCAGCACGAGCGAGGTGAGCAGGTCGCGCGCATGGAACTCCTCGTCGTAGGCCGACGAGATGATGCACTGACCAGCCGAGGCGCAGGCCTGTAAGCTCGGCAGGTCACCGACCGGCTTGCGGTCGAAGCCCAGCACGGGATAGCCGCAGGCAATGGCACCCGAGCTCACCACGACCAAGCGCCAGCCAAGCTCGCGCAGCGCTGCGGCCTGGTCGGCAAGCCCGCCGATAAAGGCGCGGTTGACCTTGCCGTCGGCGCCCACCACCGTGGACGAACCGATCTTTACCACCATCGTTTTATAAGAAGTCGTCATACGTCAAACCAATCGAATGTCGAGCGTTCGGGCGAGCTGGGGCAGTCGGGGCGCCTAGTGCGGAACGGACGAAAATGATCCGTTTTCCTCCGTCCCCTTCGGATCATTTTGCCCAGGGGAAGGCCGAAGCCGCAGCCATGTTCTTGCGCACGAGCTCGTCGCGCACCTGGGCCAGGCCCTGCTCCATGCCCACCACATAGGTCTGCGGATACAGGAAGCGCTTGAAAGCTGCGTCCAGATGGTCAAGTGCCCAGGCGCAACGCTCGCGCGCGTCCTCGATGCTCTCGCGAGGAGCAACCGCGCTGCCGTCGCGCACAATCGGCACCAGCAGCTCGCGATACTCCAGCTCGGAAACGTCGGTCACCAGCGCCGCATCGTTTACGGCCACGAGGGTATTGCCGCGCGCGGCGCCCTCCCCTGCCAGATGGTCCTCGTCATAAATCATGTCGAAAACCGGGCCGCCAAAACCGTCGTAATAGCGTCGTACGCGCTGAACACCGGGAATTGTGCGCTTGTAGGGCTGCTCGGAGAGCTTCACCACCGGCGTCCACAGGTCCGTCTCACTCGCACGGCGGGCGGCGAGCTTGTACACGCCGCCCAGCGCCGGCTGGTCGTAGCAGGTCGCGAGCTTGGTGCCCACGCCAAAGCTATCGATGGGCGCGCCCTGGTCGAGCAGCGACTGAATCGTGTACTCATCCAGATCGTTAGAAACCGAGATCCCCACATAGGGCAGGCCCTCGGCGTCAAAACGGCTGCGGACATACTTGGAGAGCTTGGCGAGGTCGCCCGAGTCAATGCGAATAGCCGACAGACGCTCGCCCACCGCCTCCATCTCCTTGGCAACCGTAATGGCATGCTCGCAACCCTCGCGTACGTCGTAGGTGTCGATGAGCAGCGTGCAGTTCTTGGGACTCGACTTAGCAAAAGCCCGGAATGCCTCGAGCTCGGAGTCGAAGCTCATGACCCAGCTGTGCGCATGCGTGCCAAAGACGGGAATACCGTAGCGGCGGCCGGCGAGCACATTGGACGTAGAGGAGCAGCCGGCAACGTAGCTCGCGCGCGCGACGGCCAGCCCGCCATCGGGACCCTGAGCGCGGCGCAGGCCAAACTCGGCAACGGGACGGCCGTCCGCCGCCAGCACCACGCGCGCCGTCTTGGTGGCGACAAGCGTCTGGAAGCCGACGATGTTGAGCAGCGCCGTTTCGAGCAGCTGGCACTCCAGCGCGGGGCCGGTGACGCGAACCATGGGCTCGCGCGGAAAGACGAGCTCGCCCTCGGGAACGGCGTCGATGTTTACATGCGCACGAAAATCGCGCAGGTAGTCGAGGAATGCAGGCTTGAACATCGCGCCGCCGGCCGGGGCCTGAAGCGAGGCAAGGTAGTCGATGTCCTCGGGCGTAAAGCGCAGATTCTCGACCAGCTCGGGCAGCTCGGCGGTGCCGCACATGACGGCATAGGCGCTGCCAAAGGGATGGTCGCGGTAAAACGCCGTAAAACAACCCTGCTCATTGGCCTTGCCGTTCTCCCACAGGCCCTGGGCCATAGTGAGCTCGTACAGATCGGTGAGCATTGCGATGTCGGTGGGATGAGAGATATCGGTCAAAGCCATGGGGCGACCTTTCGGATGCGTTATGCAGAGGTTGAGGGTTGGAGAAGGGCAGAGTGTTCGGGCATGACACCCGGCGCGAATCGGCTAGAGCAGGCCCATGCTGGTCAGGATCGTGTAGCCCATAAAGATGACAAACGCGATGAGGGCAAGGACAATGATGATTTTTTGAGCCGGCGCCATGCCAGGGATCTCGTTCTCGCCCGTAGGCTCCTTGGAGGTAACCATGCGCTGGGCAAAGCTCATCTCGTCACGGCTCGGTTTGGGCTCGACGGGCTTGGGACGAGTGGCCTTTTTAGGCTGAGGTTTGTGCGCGGCAGGTGCGGGCTTCGCGGCGGCGGGCTTGGGCGCGGGGGCGACGTTCGCGGCGGCCTCCTCGGCCTTCGCACGCTCGGCACGCAGGGCGGCCAGCTCCTCACGCTCGCGGCGTGCCTCTTCCTGGGCCTCGCGACGAGCTTTCTCGGCGCGGAGCTCTTCCAACTCGGCGCGTTCCTCGACAGACAGTGGTTGGGACTCAAGCTCGGCCATGGTACAGCCCTTTCTTTTAAAAAAAGCCGCCGACACAATGTCAGCGGCTTATCAAATCCAAGGGTGGAGACGAAGGGAGTCGAACCCTCGGCCTCTGCCATGCGACGGCAGCGCTCTCCCAACTGAGCTACGTCCCCAGGACAAGTCGATATTTTACCTACGGCTCGCCAACTGTCAACGCCCAATACCCAGTCTTTTTGGGACGGGGCTATTTTGACAACTTTTCGAGCAGGCGATCCTCTCGATGATTTTTTAATCCCCGTCCCAGAAAAATCATCGGCGAACGCGCTACTTTGCGCTGGTGAGGACGCCGGTGGTGTCGAACGCCGGGGTAAAGCTCTCGTCTACCGCGCCGCCTTCTTGCCAAAACATCGTCGTAAAGCCCAGGTCGTCGGCATGGTCGAGCACCTGCTCATACTCCTCGCGCGTCACGGCGCGCGCCAGGTCGCCGCCTTGTTCACGCATGAGCGCATTGGGCGTGTACTGGTTCATGACCGAGATCGGCACGTCGCCCACCGTCTGCCACACCAGGTCTAACACGCGGCACGAATCGTCGGCATGCCCCGGCAGCACCAGGTGACGCACGATCATACCGCGCTTCATGAGCCCGTCCTCGTCCACCAGCTCTCCCCCGCGGCGCTCAATCTCGCGCGCCATCTGGGCCAGACCCGACACGGCCACGCGCGGGTAGTCATTAATATGAGAAAGCGACTGCGCAAGCCCGGCATCGGCATATTTAAAGTCCGTAAGCCACACGTCGACCAGGTCGCCCAGCGCCGCCACGGCACTCGCGCGCTCGTAACCACTCGTGTTGTAGACAATTGGGATGACCAACCCGCGCGTCCGTGCCGCGGCAATCGCGGCAGGCAACAGGTGCGCATAGTGCGTCGCCGTCACCAGGTTGATGTTATTGGCGCCCTGGTCCTGCAGCTCCAGCATAATCTCGACCAAACGCTCGGGCGAAATCTCAAGGCCAAAATTGCCCGTTGAGATCTCGTGGTTCTGACAATAGATGCATTTGAGCGAGCAGCCGCTAAAGAAAATCGTGCCCGAGCCGGCCTCGCCCGAGATAGGCGGCTCCTCCCACATATGAAGCGCTGCGCGGGCGACCTTAAGCGTGTTGTCGGCGCCGCACACGCCACGCGCGCTCTCGTCGCGCGCCGCACCGCAACGGCGCGGACACAAATGGCAGGCGGGCGAAAAAAGTTCGGTCAACGACGTCGGCATAAAAACATGCTCCAAAACAACGATTCAGCAGCTCAAACGTAAAGGGCCAGACCGCACAGACGGCTCCGTCCCTAAGGCGCCGTAATCGTCCGACACGATTTTTGTAATGTCAAGACTGGAATCGACAAAGTGCCGCTTTATGATGTAGGTATTCCGCCCCCCGCGGAGCAACTGGGTGAACCGTCGCGTTTATTTAGGGAGCCCACACAGTCGTACCTAGTACAGGTATCCTTCGTTGTTAAGGACGCTGGAACAGTCGATGAGGGCACCCACCTGTTTTAGGTGGGTTCATTTTCGTAACGTGGGGGGTGGTTTTCTTTTGCCGAAAATCACCATTACAGTCCACATGGATCCCCGCCGGCATCCCGACAAGCCATCGACAACATCCCAATATCTGGTAAGCGCGTGATTATCGCTGCGTGCAATTCCATGCACCCCCCTTGGTCGAGTATCATGATTCGGCTATGCCCTTTGCGCATGGCGTTCTTCTGACCTTTCCCTTCGACGCTTGGCGGTTTTTAGATTCATGGCTTCATCCCCGAGCTACATACCGTACCTATGCGTGGCAGCGGCGGCCTTTATCACGACCTTCCTCACGGTGCCCCTGGTCAAGCGCTTGGCAATTAAGCTCGACGCCGTCGACTATCCTTCTAAGCGCCGCATCAACACCAAGCCCATCCCGCGTTTGGGCGGAACGGCGGTGTTTTTGGGCCTGGTCGTTGCCTGCATTGTGCAAATCCTAGGCACCTGGCACCTAGGCTGGCCGCCCGTCCTGGTGCCGCACCCGCGCCTTCACATTAGCTATCCCATGCTGGCGCTCTCCTTTACCGTCATCTTTGCGACCGGCGCTATCGACGACGTCTTCCAGCTCAAGCCCAAACAAAAACTGGCCGGTCAAGTCCTCGCCGCGCTCATCGCCTGTATCGGCGGCCTGCGGATCGGCGTCATCGTCAACCCGTTTGCCCCCGGCGAAATCATGCTCGGATGGCTCGCCTACCCCATCACCGTGATCTATCTGGTGGCATTCACCAACATCATTAACCTCATCGACGGCCTCGACGGCTTGGCCACGGGCATCTGCGGCATCGCGTCGTTCACCATGTTTTCGATGGCCGTTCTCTCGGGCCGCATCGATGCCGCCGCGCTCTCCATTGCGCTCTTTGGCGCCTGCCTGGCCTTTTTGCGCTACAACTTCAACCCCGCAAGCATCTTCTTGGGCGACTCGGGATCGCTGCTTCTGGGCTTTGCGCTGGGCTCCATCTCGTTGCTCAACGTGAGCCGCACCGCCGCGCTCACCTCGCTTATCATCCCGCTCATCGTTGCCGGCGTGCCCATCATCGACACGTTTAGCGCCATCGTGCGCCGCAAGCGCGCCCACATTAGCATCGGGCAGGCCGACAAGGGCCACATCCACCACCGCCTGATCCAAGAGGGCTACAACCAAAAGCAGGCAGTGCTCCTCATCTACGCCTGGTGCATTATGCTTTCGGCCGGCGCCGCCGCGATCAACCAGGTCGAGGTGCCCATGCGCGTGCTCATCTTTACCGTGCTCGCCATTGGCTCGGCGGCCTTTGCCAAGCACCTGCACCTGTTTGAGCCCGTGCTGCGCCACCATTACAACAAGCGCACGCACGAGGACGAGCTCGTCACCCCCGACGATCCCGCCTTTAAGCAGGAGGAGCAGGCGGCAGAAGAACGCAAGGAGGAGCGGCACCACAGGCGCTAGGGTTTGCTGCCGAGGATGGGCTAAGGCGTTGGCAGCCGTTCGCGCGGACGCCGTGGCGGACATGAAAGCCAGCCCCTGACAGTCCCTCACCCACTCACGCCCACCCCTCTCAATAAACACGCTATCATCAAGACCTGCGAACGAACGTTAGGAGCAATCATGCCAAACGAGAACAGCTACGAAGTCGCGCTGCAAAAGAGCAACGCCATTCGCGAGGGCCTGGCCAAAACGCCCGAGAAGTTCACCATGCTCACCGGCGACCGCCCCACCGGCCGTCTGCACCTGGGCCACTACTTCGGCACCCTCAAGGGCCGTGTTGAGCTGCAGAACATGGGCGCCAAGACCAACGTGCTCATCGCCGACTACCAGGTCATCACCGACCGCGACACGACCGAGCACATCCAGGACAACGTGTACAACATGGTCATGGACTACCTTGCCTGCGGCATCGACCCCGACAAGACCATGATCTACGCGCACTCCGCCGTGCCCGCAGCCAACCAGCTCATGCTGCCGTTCCTGTCGCTGGTTTCCGAGGCCGAACTGGCGCGCAACCCAACGGTCAAGGCCGAGATGGAGGCCTCGGGCCACGAGCTCACCGGCCTTCTGCTCACCTATCCGGTGCATCAGGCCTGCGACATCCTGTTCTGCAAGGGCAATGTGGTGCCCGTCGGTCGCGACCAGCTGCCGCACATCGAGCTCACCCGCACCATCGCCCGCCGCTTTAACAACCGCTACGGCAAGGTGTTCCCCGAGGTCGACGCACTGCTGTCCGAGACCCCGCTGCTGCCCGGCCTGGACGGTCGCAAGATGAGCAAGAGCTACGGCAACGCCATCAACATCTCGATGACCGCCGAGGAGACGGCCAAGCGCATCAAGAAGAGCCAGACCGACTCCGAGCGCATGATCACGTTCGATCCCGAGAACCGCCCCGGCGTATCCGGTCTGCTTTCGACGGCCGCCATCTGCACCGGTCGTTCCGAGGTCGAGATTGCCGAGGAGATCGGCATGGGCGGCTCCGGCCAGCTCAAGAAGTACGTGACCGAGGCCGTCAACGAGTACTTCGCGCCGATCCGCGAGCGTCGTCAGCGCTACGAGAACGATCTGGACTATGTGAAGGACGTGCTGCACGAGGGCAACCGTCGCGCCAACGAGATCGCCGAGCAGACCCTTGCCGAGGTTCAGGAGGCCATGGGCATGGTGTACTAGGCAAAGCGCCTTCGCACAACATATACGGTGAGGTTGAATCCTCACCGAAACAGGAACAGGCCCGCTGGCAGTTAATTGCCAGCGGGCCTGTTCCCGAAGTACACCGTTGAATCGCACAGAGGGGAGGAATGCGAATCAAACTCAACAGGGCAGGCTTTTTCATCGCCTATGGCCTGCTCCGTTGCTGAATACAATATAGTTCACCATGGTTTACTTTGTAGCGTCAATATGCTCCGCCACACCTTCTCCATAAGTTAGCTCAGGTAAACTAAAACCACCACAAAGAGGACAGGCACCTTTGCGGTGGTTTTAGCCACGGCAGAACCGTTAAAGCCCGACCGGCCAACGACAGGCGCCCAGGTCGACGTGCATGGGATCGGTAAACGTCACGCCCTCCCCCATTAAGAGCTCACGCTGAGCATCGGGGCCGCCAAACGCAAAGCCCTCGCAAATGCGGCCATCGGCAAACACCACGCGATGACAGGGAATCTGACCAGGGCGCGGATTGCTGTGAAGCGCGTAGCCCACGTACCGCGCACTCCGCGGACGACCGGCGAGCAGCGCCACCTGACCGTAGCTGGCGACCATCCCCTCGGGAATCTGCTCGACTACTTCGTACACCCGCTCAAAAAAGCCCTCAGACGCCATCGCCCACTCCTTTCAACCGAAGCCAGCATAAACCACCACAAAGGTGCCTGTTGAACTGCCTCCCATTTCTTGGACATCGGGAAATGGGAGGTTTTCCATGAGTATA
>UROJ01000033.1 GCA_900549335.1 uncultured Collinsella sp. | reverse complement strand
ACCGAGCCGTACGCTTGAACTGAGAAGGGGGAGGCCTCGCGGCCTCCCCCTTTTTGCGTTTGCGGGCTTTTGTCTCACATAGTAGCTGTGTTTTATAACCCTCGTTTGTCGCATCTTCTGTGAACGGGCTACAATAACTTAGTCTGTGCGATATGGAGGTGAACATGGCTGAAGCTGGTATCGGCGTTGATATCGTCGAGATTTCCCGTATGAAATCAATTCTTGAAAAGACGCCGTCGTTTGCTAGGCGTGTGTTTACCGAAGAAGAGCGTGCGTATTGCGATGCATCATCGCGCCCCGCTGCTCACTATGCCAGCCGCTTTGCTTCGCGCGAGGCGGTACTTAAAGCTCTCGGCACGGGTTTTAGTCAAGGCGTTGGTCGCAAGGATGTTTCGGTTACGCGTGATAAACTCGGCAAACCGAAGGCGCTGCTTTCGGGCCGTGCTCTCGAGATCGCTCAAGAGCTGGGTGTTGTTGAGGTCGCTCTTTCCATTACGCTTACAGGAGACTTAGCCGTTGCGAATGCCATCGCGATTACCGAAGATGCTCGGCCTAAGCCAAAAGAGGAAAAGGTGAGTACCAAGAAACGCGTAGCGCAGACATTTAAAGAGGCTCGCTCTGTTTTAGATGAGCTTGAGCAGCTGCAGAATTCAGCATTGACGGAGCACCTGGGCGATGCTTCGCAAGATACGCTAGGAGCATAGATGAAACCGGTTTTGAGTACCGAAGAAGTCGTTCGTCTCGAGGACATCATCGAACGCGAAGGGACTTCGAAGGCCGAGCTTATGGAGCTAGCGGGTGAGTTTGCCGCCAACGAGGTCTTGAAGCTCAATCCCGATCGGGTTCTCGTTCTGGTCGGTTTTGGTAATAATGGCGGCGACGGTTGGGTTGCCGCCGATATTCTGAGCCATAAGGGTGTGGACGTCGATATCGTTTCTCCGGTTGAGCCGGATGAGATTCCTGCTGCTCTGGCACGTCATGTTGCTCGTCGTACTGCCGGCCGCGATGTGCACGTTTGTGTCGGCCCCTCGCGTGACGAACTCGAGGTTTTGATCGATAAGGCCGATGTTGTTGTTGATGCCATTTTTGGTACCGGTTTCCACGGGAATCTGCGTGCGCCGTTCTCCATCTGGATTCCTACGGTCAATGAATGCGCCGATTGTGTCGTATCCATTGATGTCCCCTCGGGCCTGAATGCCGAGACGGGCGTTGTTGATGACGACTGCATTCGTGCCGAGCATACGGTGACGATGATTGCGCCCAAGATTGGTCTGTATAGCGCTGATGGCCCTGAGTATGCTGGCGATTTGATCTGCGGCAATCTTTACGACCGTCTTGACGAGGTCATCGATGATGTCGACCACGCCGCCGAGATTGTCGAGCCCGGTGACTTGGTTGATTACTTTGCTCCACTACCTACGAATATCGATAAGTATTCCCGTGGCTCTGTGCTTATTGTCGCCGGATCTGCGCAATATCCTGGTGCTGCCATTATGGCGGCCAAGTCTGCAGCTCGCGCGGGTGCTGGTTACGTGGCAGTCGCGGCTCCTGACGCCTGCGCCAATCTTATTCGCATGGCACTTCCTTCGATTCCCGTCTTTGCTATTCCGTCTGATTCCCGCGGCTCCTTTGGCGCCGCTGCGCGCATGACTGTGTGCGAGATTGCAAAGAAGTACAGCTGTGTACTGTGCGGTCCCGGTATGACGACATCTGCCGGCGCTATGCAGGTGGTTTCGGGCTTGCTCGAGCTTGATGTGCCGCTTATTTTGGACGCCGATGCACTCAACTGCCTTGCTAAGATTGCCATTGACGGTATTGATAGTAATCCCGAGATGTATCGTCGCGAGCAGCCGTTGGTTATGACGCCGCACTATCGTGAGCTTTCGCGTCTGGTTGCCGGTGACGAGGTGAACGACCTTGGTACCGCGATTGCGGCCGCGCAGAAGGTTGTCTGGGCTGCAGGCTCCGACAATCTGGTGGTCATTGCCAAGGGGCCGACGACGGCTATCTGTGGCGTTGAGCGTGTGCTGCTGCCGCTCTCGGGTCCGGCTTCTCTGGCAACTGCCGGTTCGGGTGATGTTCTCGCGGGTATTTTGGCCGGCACGCTTGCCACCATGCGCGACGAGATGGATCGTTGGGAGTTGCTGTATTCGTACGCCGTCGCACTTCACAGCTACGCCGGTTTTGCCGCGGCGACGGAGTATGGTGAGAAGAGCGTCATCGCGACCGATCTTATCGACTTGATCGGTCCTGCCATGGAACTGGCGGCAAAGGATGCGCTCGAAGATCTGGGAATCATGGACGAAGGGTCGGATGACTAATCATGAATAAAGCCGATTTGACGCGCTGGTCCTGGGTCGAGATCGACCGCGGGGCGCTCCGTCGCAACACGAGGGCCTATAAGAACTTGCTGAATCCACGTCAGCGCCTGTGCTGCGTGGTCAAGGCCGATGCTTATGGTCATGGAGCTGTTGAGTGCGCCAAGATCATGTATTCGGTCGGTGCCGACATGTTTGCCGTGGCGACGGTTAACGAGGGCGTTGAGCTCCGACAGGGCGGGATTACGAAACCCATCCTCATCCTAAGCGAGCCGCCTATCGAGGCCATTCCGACGTTGCTCGAGTTTGATATCATGCCCTCGGTCTATACGTCTGACTTTGCTCTTGCGTATGGCGAATGTGCCGTCGCGGCGGGCAAAGTGGGCAAGTATCATCTCGCCATCGAGACGGGCATGAATCGTATCGGCGTTCACTACACGCAGGTGCTCGACTTTGTCCGCGGTATAAATTTCCATCGCGGTATTCAGTGCGACGGCGTATTTACGCACTTCGCCACGGCCGATGAACCTTCGGGCTGGGACTACAAGCTGCAGTGTCAGCGCTTTACCGAGGCCGTTCAGGCCATTAAGGATGCGGGTTTTGAGTGCGGTATCGTGCACTGCGCCAACACGCCGTCCTCGATGCTCGACCCCTCGATGCATTTTGATATGATCCGCGCCGGCGTTGGCTTGTATGGCATGCAGCCGTGCGAGCTGAGTGGCCGCGTGATGCAGCTTGATCCCGTTATGAGCGTCCATGCGCGTGTGACGCGCGTGGCACACCCTGCGATGGGTGAGGGCGTGGGCTACGGTTTTACCTACCGCGTACCGCGTACGCGCGTTCAGATCTGCACGCTGCCGATCGGTTATGCCGATGGCCTATCGCGTACGCTTTCCAATCGTATGGATGTGCTGTATCGCGGCGAGCGCGTGCATCAGGTTGGCAATATCTGCATGGACCAGTTTATGGTCGCCATTCAGTCCAACCCGGCACACGAGATTCCCGAGGCCGAGTATGGTGACGAGATGATCATTGTCGGCCGCGATGGCGATGCCGAGATCACTATGGACGAGATGGCCCGACTGCGCGGAACGATTAACTACGAGGTCGCCTGCGGCTTTGGCATGCGTCTCGACAAGGTCTACGTGTAGGAGCCGCTATGGGCGTCATGCACATCCCCGGCCATACCCATCAGGCACCACGTGAGGTCGCACTCGAGGAAATTGAGGCCGTTCTGGGCGATTGTCACCTCTGCCAGCTCTACCAGTCGCGTCACAATATCGTGTTTGGCGTGGGAAACCCCCGCGCTCGCGTGATGTTTATTGGTGAGGCGCCGGGCCGCAATGAGGATTTGCAGGGCGAGCCTTTTGTGGGGGCGGCAGGCGAGGACCTCAACGGCATTTTGTCGCTGGCGGGGCTCAAACGCGAAGACGTCTACATTGCCAACGTGCTTAAGTGCCGCCCGCCGGGAAACCGCAATCCGCGTCCCGAGGAAGTGCTGGCTTGCTCGCCGTTTTTGCGTGAGCAGATTCGAAGCATCTGGCCTGATATTATCGTGACGCTCGGCAACCCCGCGACGCACTTTGTGCTTAAGACCGAGATTGGCATTACTAAGCTGCGCGGCAGGTTCCACCAGATGGGGCATTTTGTAGTAATGCCCACTTTTCATCCGGCAGCAGCGCTGCGCAATCTGGCGTGGCAGGAGCTGCTGGAGGAAGACTTTAAGATGCTGGGCGATTATCTGGAGCGACATCCCGCACCAGAGGACGCCTCGGAATAATAAGGAGCATATATGTCCCTGGAGCGCCTGGGGGTAGGTACTTACAAAACGACTTGCGCTGCCGATACGGAGTACTTTGGCGAGCTAATTGCACCGTGCCTTGAGGACGGCGATGTGCTTATCCTGACCGGTGGCCTGGGAGTGGGCAAAACTCACTTTACCAAGGGCGTCTCGCGCGGGCTGGGCGATGGACATATGGTTACGAGTCCTACGTTTGCGCTCATGGCCGTTCACGATCAAGGTCGTATTCCGCTGTTTCACTTTGATCTATACCGCCTGGAGCATGCCTACGAGCTCGAGGATACGGGCATTTTCGATGTGCTGGGCTATGAGGGTGCTTGCCTGCTGGAATGGGGCGAACAATTCCAGGACGAGCTGACGGATGAGTATCTTTCGGTGACGCTCAAGCGTGATGAGGGCGACAGCGATGTGCGAACGATAACGCTTGAGGCGCACGGTGACCGCGCAATGGAGCTTTCCCATTTGATTGATAAGGCTGTACAAGATGAGCTTGCATAACGACAACGCGCTGGTGGTGGCGCTCGATACCTCGACCGACATGCTTGCCTGCGCGGCAAGCTGGATTGATGGGCAGACGGGCGAGACGAAGCTCGTGAGTGGCGACCACATGTGTCGCCGTCACGCCAACGTTGAGCTCGTGAATACCGTTGATGGCGTGCTGGCTCAAGCCGGTCTGGATCGCAGCGATGTTGGTTGCTATGTGGTCGGTCGCGGCCCGGGGTCCTTTACGGGTGTGCGCATCGGCATCTCCACTGCCAAGGGCCTCGCGCGTGGTGCCAATGTTCCGCTGCTGGGCGTGTCGACGCTCGACGCTTGCGCTTGGACGGCGTGGAAGGCTGGCGTGCGCGGCAAGCTTGGTATCTTGGCCGATGCTATGCGCGGTGAGGTATATCCGGCGCTGTATATGCTGGTCGATGAGGGTCCCGAGCGTCAATTTGAGCGCGAACACGTGGTCAAGGCCGCCGTGGCGCTCGATGAGTGGCGCCGAGCAGCGGACTGGGACCAGGTTCAGCTGACCGGTGACGGTCTCGTGCGCTATGGCAAGCTGCTGGGTGAGGACGAGACCGCCCGCTGCGTGGAGCGCGACCTGTGGTGGCCTTCGGGCGAGGGCTTGCTGCTCGCGCACGCTGCGGGTGACGGCGATCCGGCCCGCGTCCTGCCGATTTACACGCGCCTTTCGGATGCCGAGGAAAACGAGCGCAAGCGTCTTGGTCTTGCCGAGAGTGCGCAGAGCGGAATTACGGGCGTTGCCGATGAGCTCGCCGGTCGTCATCTGCAGTTCCGTCCCATGGGCGCGGCGGATGCCGAGGGCGCGAGCGCGTTGGAAGCTGCCTGCTTTGAAGGTGCCGGACACGAGGCGTGGACGCCGGGCATGTTCCTGTCCGAACTGGGCGAGGACGTCGCTGCGCCGCGTAGTTGGTGGGTGGCACACGACGACGGCAAGCTACTGGGCCTTGCCGGCGGTATGGTCGTGGACGGTGATGTGCAGATTCTGGATGTCGCCGTCGACCCGGCACATCGCCGTGAGGGCATTGCCCGCAAGCTGCTGTCGCACGTGAGCTATGATGCCCAGATGCTCGGCTGCACCACGGCTTCGCTCGAGGTCGAGGACGGCAACGAGGGAGCGATTGCGCTCTATAACGCTCTGGGCTTTACCGAGGCTGGCCGTCGCCGCGGCTACTATGGTGCCGGCAAGGACGCCATCGTCATGACGGCCCCGCTGCCCCTGGTACTTCCGGTCGACAATGCTTCGCCCGAGCCGACGGCGGCAGAGCAGCGCGTGTGGCCGCTGCCTGCGCCTGGGCGCTCCGAGGGGGAGCGTGCCGAAATTGAGCGCCGCCGCCTAGTGCTCGCTATCGAGAGCTCCTGCGACGAGACGGCCGTGGCGATTATCGATGCGGATGGCAATATGCTGGCCAACCAGGTGTCGACGCAGATTGATTTTCACGCCCGCTTTGGCGGCGTGGTGCCCGAGATCGCCTCGCGCAAACACGTCGAGGTGATTGTGAGTGTCGTGGATGCGGCGCTCGAGGATGCCGCAGCATCGCTTGGTCTTGAGGATGGAGCCATTGCCCCCAGCGAGCTTGCCGCCGTGGGCGTGACACAGGGCCCGGGCCTGGTGGGCGCGCTCGTGGTTGGCGTCGCCTTCGCCAAGGGCTTTGCCTACGCTGCCGGCAAGCCGCTCGTGTGCGTCAACCATCTGGAGGGGCACCTGTTTGCCAACCTGCTGGCGCAACCCGACCTCAAACCGCCGTTTATCTTCACGCTTGTCTCGGGTGGGCACACCATGCTCGTGCACGTGAAGGCGTGGGGCGACTACGAGGTGCTCGGTGAGACGCTCGACGACGCTGTGGGCGAGGCCTTCGACAAGGTAGCCAAGGCGTTGGGTCTGGGCTATCCCGGTGGCCCCATCATTTCCAAGCTGGCCGAGACGGGCAACCCCAAGGCGATCGATTTCCCCCGTGCGCTTAACAGCAGAGGAGACTATCGCTTCTCGCTTTCGGGCCTTAAAACCGCTGTGACGCTCTACATTGAACAGGAGACCAAGGCCGGGCGCACGATTCACCTGCCCGATCTGGCAGCTTCGTTTGAGGCAGCTGTCTTTGACGTGCAGTACAAGAAGGCCAAAAACGCATTGCACGCTACCGGATGCAAGGAATACTGCATCGGTGGCGGCGTCTCGGCCAACCCGCATCTGCGCGAGATGATGATCAAGAAGCTTGGGCGTCAGGGGATTCGCGTAACGGTGCCGCCCTTGTCTGCCTGTACCGATAACGCAGCCATGATTGCGGAGGTCGCTCGCCGTAAATTCGACCGAGGTGAAATCTCGCCGTTCGACGTCGACGCCGATCCAAACATGACGCTGTAGCTGGTACGGCGCGGTCCCCGGACGGAGGGGCCGGATATAAGGTTTCCTGCTCTACAGTCCTGCGCAAGACGAAGGCCACATTAAGTGGCCTTCTTTGCGTGCGGAACTCGCGATAAACCTTATATCCGGCCCCTCCGTCCGGGGACCTTTCTGTATCGATATAGCTTCTGGGCTGGTTTGGCGTCGACAACGTCCGGCAAGGTTAACAAACCAGCGTCGAATTTCCGGCGTTCTTTAGCTGAAAGAAAAAGTTGGTGTGCGGAGCTTTGCTCCGCACATTTGGGATGGGAGCTCCTCGGGGGCGGGGCGGGCGCCTGCCGCCATATATGAACTTTATCGCGAGTTCCGCACGAACAGGAGGCCACTTAATGTGGCCTCCGTCGTGAGCAGGACTGTCTGAGCAGGAAAGTTCATATATGGCGGCAGGCGCCCGCCCCGCCCCCGAGGAGCATCTCTCAAGCAAAAACTGTCGTTCGGTAAAGTCCGAGGTCAGCGGCGTTTTATACCGAGAAATTCAAAAAAAGTTGAAAATTCATTACATATTTGCGTTGACTTTAGGTAACTAAAGTTTCATACTCCTTTTCAACCACTGGGGGATGTGAACACGCACGGATCGTTCACATCATGATTGAAGAGGATTTCTTAGACATGTTCACGCATCAGCTAAACATTATCAGCGTAGTAATTATCTGATGCGGGTTAGCACATACAGCTAGCCCGTACGATAACGGGCGGCTGATGAAGATGAGGGCCGTCGAGCGCAACCGACGGCCCTCATTTTTTATGTCTAGGAAGTTCTTTTTAGAGGAGGAAATGTAATGAACGGAGTTTTGCTCATGGTTGTGGCCGCGGCGGTGCTCGCCTGCGGCTATCTGGGCTACGGCCGCTGGTTGGCCAACAAGTGGGGCGTTGACAAAGAGGCCCTCACGCCGGCCAAGCGTATGAAGGACGGCAAGAGCTTCTCGCCCGTCTCCGCCTTCACCGCGTTCTCGCACCAGTTCAGCTCGATCTGCGGTGCTGGCCCTGTCACGGGTACGATCGTCGCCATGGCCTTTGGCTGGCTGCCTGTCGTGCTCTGGGTCCTCATCGGCGGCATCTTCTTTGGCGCCGTCCACGACTTTGGTGCCCTGTACGCTTCGATGAAGAACAACGGCAAGTCGCTCGCTCAGCTCATCGAGAAGTACATCGGCAAGACCGGCCGTCGCCTGTTCCTGCTGTTCTGCTGGCTGTTCTGCATCATCGTCATCGCCGCCTTCACCGACATGGTCTGCAAGACGTTCATGTTCACCCCGGCCGTTGACGCTTCTGGTGCTGCTACCGGTGCCATCGACTTCACCAAGTCCTATGCCGCCGGCTGCGCTGGTACCATCTCCATCCTGTTCACCTTCGTCGCTATCGCCTTTGGTTGGGCCCAGAAGAAGTTCAACCTCACCGGCGCTGCCGAGTTCGTCACCGGCGTTGTCCTCATGGTTCTCATGTTCGCCGTCGGTATGCAGTTCCCAGTCTACCTGGATAAGTTCCAGTGGTTCGCCGTCGTCATGGTCTACCTTGTCTTCGCTGGCGCTATGCCCATCCAGATGCTCAAGACCCCGCGTGACTACCTCACTTCCATCATGATGATCGTCATGATCGTCTGCGCTGTCCTCGGCATCGTCGTCCTGGGCGTCAACGGTCAGGCCACTATCACCGCTCCGGTCTTCACCGGCTTCTCCACTGCCTCCGGCATGATGTTCCCGGTCCTGTTCGTCTCCGTCGCTTGCGGTGCTCTCTCCGGTTTCCACAGCCTCGTTTCTTCCGGCACCTCTTCTAAGCAGGTCGAGAAGGAGCAGGACGCCGTCAAGGTCGGTTATGGTGCCATGATCGTCGAGTCCTTCGTCGGCATCCTTGCCATCATCGTCGCCGGCATCATGTTCTCCGACATGAACACCGCCGGTACCGGCGCCCTCAACGCCGGCGTCGCTTCCACCCCGTTCCAGATCTTCGCCGCTGGCATCTCCCGCGGTATGCAGGCCTTCGGTGTTGACGGCACGCTCGCTACCGTCTTTATGACCATGAACGTTTCCGCTCTGGCCCTGACCTCGCTCGACGCCGTCGCCCGCATCGCCCGCACCTCGTTCTCCGAGTTCTTTGCCCAGACCAACGATGCCCTGGCCATCGAGTCCAAGGCCGGCTACATGAAGGTCCTCGGCAACCCCTGGTTCGCCACGGTCGTTACCCTGCTTCCCGGTCTCGCCCTCGCTTTTGGTGGCTATGCCAACATCTGGCCGCTCTTTGGTGCTTCCAACCAGCTGCTCGGCGGCATGACCATGATCACCCTCGCCGTGTTCTGCAAGTGCACCGGCCGCAAGGGCTGGATGCTCTATGTGCCCGTCGCCTTCCTGCTCTGCTGCACCTTCACCTCGCTGGTCCAGAGCGCCATGGGCTGCATGGCTGCTGTCCAGGCTTACGGCTTCTTCGGCACCATCCCGGCTACCGCCACCACGGCCGCCGTCTCCGTCGCCGCCACCAAGGGCCTGCAGCTTGTCTTCGCCGTCCTGCTGATGGTCCTGGGCCTCATCGTCGCCGTCAACTGCCTCAAGGAGCTCTTCGGCAAGGAGGCCGGTTCCATGCCCGACGAGGAGCCCGAGTGGTCCGAGATGGGCAAGGCCGAGTACGGCCGCGCCGCTGCCGCTGAGGCTCCTGCCGACGCCGAGGCCGCCAGGGCTTAGTCGACCTGACGAGTTGAACGTCACGTCTATATGACTCGGAAAGACCGGGTCCGCGACTTCGCGGGCTCGGTCCTTTTTTCATGCAAAAGCGGGTGACGCTCGAGTGTTCTCGCAGATGTTTTGCGTGGATAAGGGCGCGCGTTGTACCATATAGACGTATATGTGTACATATGAAAGGGGCCCCGTGGCCAAGACGGTATATTCCGATAACCAAAATAATGTCGATGCCCTGGCTGAACGTCTGAGCAGCCAGACGTCGCTTTCTGCCGAGCGTGCCAAGCTGGTTGCCTACGACCTGCTCTGCCGCAAGGCGCTCAAGATTAAGTCGAGTGCGCTGGCGCAGATTTTCCGCTCCGTCGATAAGGAATGTGACACCAAGGCGATGCGCGATGAGCTTATCGCGGCAAATATCGTGACAAAGATCGAGGGTAGCGGCATTAACGGGCGCCCGGCGTTCTATACCATCAATGCCGAGATCCGCGATGTCCAGGAGCAGCCTGCCGAGTCCGTCGAAGATTTTGTCGTCGAGGATTCCGCTGACGTGCCTGCTGTGGAAGAAGTTGCTCCGCGTGAGCATGTCGATACTGATGAGTTGC
>UROJ01000032.1 GCA_900549335.1 uncultured Collinsella sp. | reverse complement strand
CTGGTGATCTCCGCCTTGAGAGGGCGGCGTCCTAAACCGCTAGACGAACGGGCCACATGACATCTGCACTGCCGTGCTGCGAGGAAATATATTACGGGACAAAAAACGCAAGCGCAAGAAGAAATTCCAAATTGCCGAAAAATTGTCGGCAGGTTATGGAACACACAGGTAAACTGGGTAGCTAATTCAAGTTGAGATGGACCAAAAGAGCTTCGCGCTCGTTGGGGATGTTGTCTTCGATCACGGCGTCGAGGGCGGAGTTGAGTAGCTGCCCCAGTTCCGGCCCGGGCTTGACTCCGGCACGGATCAGGTCGCCGCCGTTGATGGCGAGCATCTTGAGCGTATAGGGCTCCCCCGCCTTCAGCAGCTCGTGCGCCATCGCGCGCATCTCCTCAATCGTCTCAACGTAATAGAAGCACGACGGGGCCTTGCCGAGCGTGTCGGCACGCTTAAGATCCATGAGCTCGTCCATCAAACGCGGCGTGTCGACGCCCTCGCCCGAAAGCGCGCGCATCATATTGAGCAGGCAGGAGCGCTCGGGGCGCAGCGGCTTGTCGTGATATTTGATGAGCAGGCACACGTCGCGCACCAGGTCGTGCGAGAGCGCCAGGCGATCCATAATGACGCGCGCTTTCTTGGCGCCGAGCTCGGGATGACCGTAGAAGTGTCCGCTGCCGGCGTGATCGACCGTGAAACACTCGGGCTTGGACACATCGTGCAAAAACGCCGCCCACATAAGGCTCGACGAGGGCGCGACGCCGTCACACAGCGCGAGCTCCCCCGCCACCGTAAGCACACGGGCGATATGCTCGTAGACGTTAAACGCATGATAGACACTGCGCTGATCAAACCCGCGACCCGCTGCCAACTCGGGCACGGCGGCGCAGATGAGCTCGGGGTAGCGCAGCATCGCGTCTCCCCCATGACCGGTCGAAAGAATGCCCTCGAGCTCAATACCCACACGCTCGCGCGCCACGGCGTCGAGCAGCGGCGCGCACTCGGCAAGCGCTCGCTTAGTCTCGGGCTCAATCATAAAGTCCAGGCGGCAGGCAAAGCGCACCGCACGCAACATGCGCAGGGCGTCCTCGTTAAAGCGACACTTGGGATCGCCGACAGCGCGAATCAGCTTGCGCTCCAAGTCACCCTGGCCGTCGTAGCGGTCGACAAGCCCGCGCTCGGGATGCCAGGCCATGGCGTTGACGGTAAAGTCGCGGCGCGCCAGATCGTCCTCGAGCGAGGCGGCACGCTCCACACTCTGGGGATGGCGACCATCGGTGTAAAAGCCATCCAAACGGTACGTGGTGACCTCGATACGCTCGCCATCGGAAATAGCCGTGATTCCGCCAAATTTAATGCCAGACTCCACAACCGCGATGCCGGCGGCCTCGAGCGCCGCCTTGGACTCCTGCCACAGGCCGCTACAGCACATATCAACATCGTGGCTGGGGCACCCCATCAGGGCGTCGCGCACCCAACCGCCCACGTACCAAGCCTCAAGACCAGCCGCCTCAAGCGCGCGTAGGACGCACAGGGACGCATCGGACGGTTGATTACCGTTGAGCGAAACATTGCACATGCCTATGGCCTCCTGCACTTGTGAGCGTTAATCGATGGTTCTCAAGAAGTCTAACAAGAAACGAGAAAGCGCGCACACGCAATCGCGTCGTCAATTCCATAAAACGAGACAGCAGACGCCATATGCGTTCAGCGAGCAAAAAACACCCGCCTCGGAGATCCAAAGCGGGTGTTCGGCAGCGATTTTTCGATGCGGCTAGCAGACCTGACGAACCTCGATGTGCTTCTTATATTCGTCCACCTTGGCAAAGTCGCCCAGGCCCGGGCACTCGACCACGTTGGCGCCGGTGGCCATCGACAGACGGAGGGCATCCTCGACGCGCTCGGGAGCGTCGTGCCATACGGACAGGAAGGCAGCGAGCGAGGAATCGCCGGCGCACACCGTCGACAGCAGCTTGACGTCGAAGGTGCGATTGGCAAACCAGATGTGCTCGCCGTTGGAGAAGTACGCACCGGCGCCACCGAGGGTCAGCAGCACGTTCTTGGCGCCCTTAGCGTGCAGCTCGGCCATAGCGCCCTTGACGGACTCATCGTCGCCACCGCTCACCTTAATGCCAAAGATGTCGAGCAGCTCGTCGTCATTGGGCTTGATCAGCAGCGGCTCCATGGCAATGAGGTCTGCCAGCTGATGGCTCGAGATGTCGAGGACGAACTCGGCCCCCTTGGCCTTGACGCGGCGCAGGACCTCGGCCAAGAAGCCCTCGGAAGTGTTGGGAGGCAGCGAGCCGCTGATGACCAGGCAGGTCATGTCATCGAGCGAATCGATGAGCTCAAACATCTCCTGCTCGTTGGCCTCGTTGATGGCGGCACCGGCGTTGACCATGTTGTACTCGGTGTCGGGTCCGGCATTGAGGAACACGTTGACGCGCGTGATGCCGTCGGTCCAAACGGGCTTGACGGGCACGCCCAGGGCCTCGGCGCCCTTAACGATAAACTCGCCCGAGAAGCCGGCGAAAAAGCCCAGGATCGTGGTGTCGACACCGTAGTGATCGAGGGTGAACGAGACGTTGAGACCCTTGCCGTTGGGCGTGTAGACGGCGTTACGGGTACGCGTGACGGTGTTGGCAGCAAGGCCGTCGCAGGCGATGTTGTAGTCAATGGCGGGATTTGCAGTGAGCGTGTAAATCATGAATGTTCCTTTCACGAAGTAACGTGTTAATGAAAGTATATTCCACCCAACGGTAAAAGGCTAGGACAACTCGGTGAACGGTGTGGAAGCGATGAAGTACGGCAGAGCATCTCTCTCCAATAACGGAACAAAAAAGGCGCCCCAGCCGAAACCGGGGCGCCGCATGCGCACGAATATGTCGCGTTTCGATTACTGACGATCGAGCTTGCGGACAGCAACGCGCTTGCTGTACTCGTCGACGTGACCGAAGTCGCCGATGCCGACGGACTCGGCAACGTTGGCGCCGGTGGCCATAGCGAGCTTCATGGCCTCCTCGACGTTGTCGCGATCCCTGTACCACTTGTGCAGGAACGCAGCGAGGGTGCAGTCGCCGGCGCAGACAGAAGAAACCAGCTTGATGTTGAACTCACGCTTGGCGTACCAAATATCCTCGCCGTTGGAGAAGTAAGCGTCGCCGCGGCTACCACGGGTGAGCAGCACGTTCTGAACGCCAGCGTCGTGAGCCATCTTCATGGCAACGCGGACCTCGTCGTCGGTGTCGACCGGCACGCCGAAGATGGCCTTCATCTCGTGATGGTTCGGCTTGATGAGCAGCGGCTTCTTGTGAGCGAGCTCCTTGAGCTTGTCGGAGGACAGGTCCAGGACGACGTCGGCGCCACGAGCCTGAGCGTGCTCCATGACCTGAGCCAGGAAGTCGGGCGTAGCTTTGGGAGGCACGGAGCCGGAAACGATCAGGCACTCGAGATCGCCCGCGGTGTCCAGGATGTTGTAGAGCTCCTCCTGGTGCTGCGGCGTAATAGGAGCACCCGGGTTCAGGATGCCGTACTCGTGCTGGCCATCGTTGACGTAGGTGTTAATGCGCGTGATACCGTCGGTCCAGACCGGGCGGCAGAGGCAACCCAGGTTCATGACCTCCTCGACGATGAACTTGCCCGTGAAGCCAGCGAAGAAGCCGAGCGCGACGGTGTCGACGCCCATCTTCTTAAAGGCGAAGGACACGTCGAGGCCCTTGCCGTTAGCCGTGTAGCTGGCCGAGCCGGTGCGGACGTTCTCGTCGGGCTCGAGCGGAGAGCTCGAAACCGTCATGTCGACAGCCGGGTTAGCGGTTAGCGTGTAGAACATTTACAGTACCCCCTGTATATGTGAGGGCCGCGTGGCCGGCCCATTCCAACCACGCGGTTACCTCTGATACCAAATTAGCGAGCTGCGGACTCGAGCAGTGCCTTGACCTCGGCGGCGGTGTTGCAGGCGAGTGCCTTCTCGGCGAGCTCGTCGCACTCGGCCTTGGTCCACTGGCTGATGGTCTTGCGGGCGCGCAGGATCGACGGAGCGCTCATCGAGAACTCCTCCAGGCCCCAGCTGATCAGCAGCGGCTCGAGCAGCGGATCGGCAGCGGCCTCGCCGCACATACCGACCATGATGCCGGCCTTCACGCCGCTCTCGATGATGTTCTTGAGCGAGCGGAGCACGGCGGGATAGTAAACCTGGTACAGGTTGGAGATGGTGTCGTTACCACGGTCGGCGCACATGGTGTAGCCGATCAGGTCGTTGGTGCCGATGGAGAAGAAGTCGGCGACCTCGGCAAGACGGTCTGCGAGCAGCGAAGCGGCGGGCGTCTCGACCATGATGCCGACCTCGATGTTCTCGTTGAACTTGCGACCCTCTTCGGTCAGCTCGGCCTTGCACTGCTCGACGAGCTCCTTGACAGCCAAGACCTCCTCGACGCAGGTGACGAGTGGGATCATGATCTTGACGTCACCGAAGGCGCTAGCGCGCAGCAGAGCGCGGAGCTGGACCTTGTACTGGTCGGGATTGGCCAGGCAGTAACGCACGGCGCGGAAGCCCATGAAGGGGTTGTCTTCCTTGACCATATGCAGATACGGAATCTCCTTGTCGCCACCCACATCGAGCGTGCGGATGATGACCGGAGCACCCTTGAGCGCGCTGGCGACCTTACGGTAGGCGTTGAACTGCTCCTCCTCGGAAGGAAGCTCAGCAGAGTCCATGAACAGGAACTCGGAGCGGAACAGACCAATGGCCTCGGCGTCGTGATCGAGCGCGTTGGGCACGTCATCGGGGTTACCGATGTTGCAGGCGATGATCTTCTTGATGCCATCGGCAGTCACGGACGGCTTGCCACGGAAGGCCTCGAGGGCCGCCTTCTCGGCAGCGAAGGCCTCGGCCTTGGCGGTATAGGCAGCGAGCGTCTCCTCGTCGGGATCGGCCTCGACGATACCCTTGCCACCGTCGACGACAACGGTCATACCGTTGCGCAGCGCGGTGCAGCTGTTGGAAACCGAAAGGACAGCCGGGATCTCGAGGGCGCGCGCGATGATCGCGGAGTGCGACGTGCGGCCACCGGTCTCGGTGACGATGCCGGCAACGTGGGCCTTATCGATCGTGGCGGTCATGGACGGCGTGAGGTCGTGCACGACAACGACGGTGTTCTCGGGCAGGACGGAAAGGTCGACGACCTCCTTGCCCAGCAGCTCGGCCAGAATACCGGTGCGGATGTCGGCGATGTCGGCCGCGCGCAGACGGAACATCTCGTCGTCCATGGACAGGAACATGTTCTCAAACATGGTCGAGGTGTCCATGAGCGCCTGCTCGGCGCAGGTACCGCCGTCAATGGCGGCGTTGATGGCGTCAGTCATGCCCGGGTCCTGAGCCAGGACAATGTGTCCGCTCATGATCTCGGCCTCGGCCTCGCCCACCGTCTCCTTCATATGGTCGGCCTGAGCCTGGGTCTTCTCGCAGAAGACCGAAAGAGCGGACTGATAGCGCTCCTTCTCTGCTGCCGAATCAGCAACCTCGTGCGGCTCAAACGTCAAGTCGGGATCGACGGCGACCATGACGGTGCCGATACCGATGCCCTCGGAAGCGTTGACTCCCTGATACATTCCCATTCCTCTCTCCGTGTCATGTGATAAAGCGTTTTGCCATATCCATGACAAAAGAGCGCAGCTACCTTACAACAGGTCACTGCGCCCCCAAATATGAACTTAGTTGTTCAACATGCGACCCGTTTGAGTTCTACTCGCCAAGACCGCTCTTGATGAGCTCGATGGCAGCAGCCAGAGCCTCGGCCTCGTCGGCGCCGTCGCACTTGACCTCGACCTCAGTACCGCAGGGGATACCAGCAGCCATGAGGGCCATCGGGGACTTGCCGTTGACCTCCTTCTCGGGGGTGACGACCGTCACGTCACAGGCGTACTTGCCCATGGTGGAGGCGAACAGACCAGCCGGACGCATGTGCAGACCCTGAGGATTAACGAGGGTAGCCTTCTCAGAAACCATAGTTGACTCCTTTTTGTGTTTAACCCCTGTCATGCATGTGGCAGGAGTCAGATTCACGACGTTGTTTATATTAACTCACATCAAACGGTTTTTCATTATGTTTCGCACGAATTGTTGGACAGATGTCGTTCCTGTACGCTTGCCTGCCGGGCGGGGCGGTTAAGTTTGCTGCTCTACAGTCCTGCGCAAGACGAAAAGCACATTAAGTGCTTTCCTTTGCGTGCGGAACTCGCGACAAACTTAACCGCCCCGCCCGGCAGGCAAGCTGCGGAAACTCGGTCGGCTCAGAGCAATATCGTGTGAACGGAATTCTGGCTGAGGATCTGTTCGCGACAAAGACTCAATGGGCAGTTCCCTCTATGCCCTTCTGGAAGTTGCGGTGAAATAGGGACTGATTTTGCGGTTGAAACGTTTAAACAATCCCTATTTCACCGCACCTTACAGAAGGGAATGAAAAAAGGCGGGGGCTCCGAGTGGAGTCCTCGCCTTTGTTACAGGGGGCGATGGTATTCGCGTGTTGCGGGATTAGACCAGACGGGCGTTGATCGTCTTGGCGATCTCGGCGGCGTCGGTGGAACCCTTGACGGTGGCACGGAAGTCCTCGTCCATGAGCGCCTCGGCGACCTTGGACAGGATCTTGAGGTGCGTGGTGCCAGCCTGTGCACCCGGGATGAGCAGAGCGATGGCCACGTTAACGGGAGCGCCGTCCATGGTATCCCAACCGGTCACGCCGGACTCGTCCTTGACGACGATGACGGCAGCCTCGGTAATGGCATCGGACTTGGCATGCGGGATGGCGAAGCCCTCCATCATGCCCGTGGTGCCCTCGGCCTCGCGGGCCAGGAAGGCGTTCATCACGGCGTCAGCGTCGTTGGCGATGCGGGCCTTGACAGCCTGGTTGGAAACGAAGCTCAGAGCCTCGTCACGAGAAGCGAAGTCCTCGGCGACAAAAACGTTCTCGACCTTCACGAAGTCGGCAGCCTCGGCCTTGGGGGCCTCGACGGCAGCGGCCTTGGGAGCCTCAACCGGCTTGGCTACAGGAGCGGCCATCTGGTTCTTCTCGAAGTCGTACTTCTTGAAGGCCACGAACAGGATGCCACCGACAACAGCGCCGATGAGGATCGCGAGGACCCAAAGTGGACCGTTCTCGACAACGGGCAGAACCAGGAAGCCACCGTGAGGCGCCGGATCGTGAACGTTGAACATAATGGTCAGAATCGAAGCGATAGAGGAACCGAGCATCATGATGGGCATGACGGGCCAGATGTTCTTGGTCATGAACGGAATGGCGCCCTCGGTGATGTGGGTGCAACCAAGGATGAGGTTGACGACACCGGCGTCGTGATCCTCCTGGCTGAAGTACTTCTTGCCGACAACGACGGCAAAGGTGGTGATCAGCGGCGGAACGATGCAGGCGGCGGAGACGGCAGCCATGAAGTTGGTGCCGAAGTTGTAGGTATCGGTGCCAACACCGGCGGCCAGAGCCTCGGTGAGCATAGCGGTACCGGTGACATAAGCAGCCTTGTTGACCGGGCCGCCCATGTCAAAGGCGCACATGCAGCCGATGGCAAGACCCAGGACAACGGCGCCAGAGGCGGACAGGCCCTTGAGGAAGTCCATCATGGCGGTGTTGATGGCAGCCATGGGGCCGGAAATGCCGAGCATGACCAGGCCGACAATAGCCGTCGAGAACAGCGGGTACAGGAAGATAGCCTTGAGGCCGTCCAGGTTCTTGGGCAGGCCGGCAAAGACCTTCTCGAGCAGCAGGATGACATAGCCGGCGAGGAAGCCGCCGACGATGCCGCCCAGGAAGCCGAAGCCCACGCCGGCGCCACCGGCGTCGATCATGCCGGTCTCAGCGTTAACAGGCAGGCCCTGGATGGCGATCATACCGGCAACAAAGCCGGGGACGAGCGCCGGGCGCTTGCCGATGGATTCGGCGATGTAGGCGGAAAGCACCGGAACCATAAGGTTCATGGCGATGCCGCCGATGATCTTGAGCATCGCAGCAAAGCTGTTGTAGTCAGACGCCGTCGAATCGAAGGACGTAATGCCCCACAGGAACGAGACAGCGGTCAGAACACCACCAGCAACAACGAAGACCAGCATGTGGCTGACGCCGTTCATGAGGTGCTTGTAGATGATGTGGCCGATGGACTCCTTCTCCTCGACCTCATCCTCGATATCGGCAGCAGCTGTAACCGTGTCGTCACCCTTGGCGGCGAGCGCGCGGTCGATCAGCTTACCGGCGGCCTCAACGGACAGGGCCTTGGAAACACCAACGGAAACCATGGGCTTGCCGGCGAAACGCTCAGCCTGGACATCCTTGTCGGCTGCGACGACGACGGCCTTGGCACCAGCGATCTCACTCTTGGTGAGCTCGTTCTCGACACCGACCTGGCCATGAGTCTCGACCTTAATGGTCAGACCGCGCTCGGCAGCTGCCTTCTCCAGCGCCTCCTTCGCCATGAAGGTGTGCGCAATGCCGGTCGGGCAACCGGTCGCGGCGATGATGTCAAACTTAGCCATGTGTCCCTCCTTCTTGAGTACAGCGCCCGCGGGCGCTCCCCTACACGCGCTTCGATGCGCGTTTTTCCACAACTGAAAGATACCAACCTACCGTCCGCGTGAGAAGAGGCAAGGTGCAATTCTCCGGTGAAAGGTTCTTTCATAACCGTAAACGGTAGGTGAAAGTTTACCATCAACACTTGAAACGGCAAGGTGTATCTTGTAATTGGAAATGCCCGTATACTATGGCATTGCAAATCAAATTAGATTTTCATGCCAACCAGGAGCCATCCATGACTGATAGTAGCAAGAGCGCACTTTCCCTCATAAGCACCCATCAGGGATACAGCGAGTCCGAGCAGCGCATTGTCGACTATATATTGGAGCACCAGTCCGAGGCGCCGCGTCTGACGGCCGCTCAGCTCTCGCGTGCCGCCGCCACGTCAGAGGCGACCGTTTCGCGCTTCTGCCGCAAGCTGGGCTTTGGTAGCTTCCGCAGCTTTCAGTTTTCGTTGGCGAGGGATTTGGAAAGCCAGCGCAACGAAGGCCTGACTGACGAAGTCTCGCTCGACAATATGGAGCAGAGCCTCAAGAACATCCTGGCTGCCAAGGTGAGCGAGCTTAATGCGACCATCGACGGGATCGACCACGATACGCTGGCGGCTGTTGTGCATGCCCTTAAGCATGCAGGGGTTATTGAGTTTGCAGCTGTGGGCAATACGAACGCGGTCGCGCTCGATGCGACGTTTAAGTTTTCGCAGCTAGGCCTGCGCTGCATGGCGAGCACCATTAGCGAGACATCAATCGGCTTTGCGCTCACGTTACGCCCGGGTGACGTCATCGTGCTAATCTCAAACTCTGGCAAATCGCGCCGACTGAATCGCATGGCAAAAGCGGCTCGCAACTGCGGCGCAACCGTGGTCGTCATCAGCAGCGACAGCAAATCCCCGCTCGCGCGCCTGGCTGACTACACTTTTAATACCGTCAACCACGAAGCGCTGTTAACGACAGGCGATTTTGCGTTCTCCAAGATCAGCGCCACGATGATCATCGAAGTCATCTACAACTTCCTGCTGCCCGAGATTGAAGACGCTCGCGAACATATCAGCTACTACGAGGAGCTCATCCAGCCGGACAAGGTCGTTGAGTAAAACGCGTAGTGGGACAAAAATTTCAGTCTATTTTGTCCCACCAACACCGCTGATACGACCTAACCTCGAGCTTCTTCGAGCATCTGCTTTGCGTGGGCCAAGCTTGCCTCGGACTGATCGCCACTCAACATGCGGGCGATCTCGGCGGTACGCGCTTCGCCGGTTACCTCGTCCAAATGCGTCTGGGGAACATCGCCCGGTTCCTTGCTGACGACATAATGCTTGTCAGCCATGACGGCGACCTGCGCCAAGTGAGTTACGACAATCACCTGATGCGTAGCGGCGAGATCTGCCAGCACGCCCGCGAGCGCACGCGCCGTGGAGCCACCGACACCAGCATCGACCTCGTCAAACACCAGCGTATCAACACCGTCCGCGTTACCGAGGACAACCTTGCTTGCCAGCATGACGCGGCTGAGCTCGCCGCCCGACGCAATTCGACGCAGGGGACGCGGCGTCAAGCCGGCACCGCTGCGGTATAGCAGCTCGTAGCTCGAAGGACCAACGGGCGTCCACTCAGCACGGGGAAGATCACGCGACTCCCAGACGAGCTCGGCACTACCCATCTCCAGGCGAGCCATCTGGCGGCCCACCTCGTGGCAGAAGCGCGGGGCCGCCGTATTGCGAGCGCGCTTAAGTGCCCTGGCAGCAGCGAACAGCTCGCGCTCGGCGCTCCCAAGTGCCTCACGCGCCTTTTTGATCTGTTCATCGCCATCATCGACCAGCGAAAGCAGCTCTTGTGAGCGGTCGCGCATGGCAAAGACATCGTCCATGGTCGGACCCCACTGACG
>UROJ01000031.1 GCA_900549335.1 uncultured Collinsella sp. | reverse complement strand
AGAGCATGCTGAGATCCAGGAGCCCAAGCGTCGCCGCGGTGCCCACTTTAAGGCCGAGCAGCGAGGTATTGCATGCGAGGTCCAGGATTCCGTCGAGGCTGCTGACGCGTCCGATGAACCGGTCAAGAAGGCTCCGGGTTCATGCCGTCCCGGACGTGGTTTTGCGGGGCGCGCGTATCCCGTAAGGCATCAGGAGAAGAGCGAGCCGGCTTCGACCGCTCAGGACGAGAAGGCCGAGAAGGCCGTTGAGCCGGCGGCTCGCGAACAGAAGCCTGCTGAGCCGCAGCTTGAGGTTGATGCCGAGGCCAAGGGCCAGCAGCCTACTGATGAGCAGGCAGAGCAGGGCGCGTCGAGCAAGCCTCGCCGCCGTCGCCATCGTGGGGGCCGCAGTTCCCATGCCGAGACTGCAGCCGAGAAGACCACGCCGCAGGACGAGGATGCGAAGGTCGAGGTTTCTTCGGGGCAGCCTAAGCGCCAGCCGGCGAAGGAGAGCAAGTCCGATCGTCCGCAGAAGCAGACGCCTATGCCGAAGCGCGAGCGCAATTCCCAAGGCGATTCTAAGCGCAAGTCTCAGAAGAAGCCGGAGTCTACCGCAGCAGATACTGCTGCCCAGCAGCCCAAATCGGCCGTTCACGGCGAGGTCTCGGCGTTTGCCCTTGCCCGCGTTTTAGGCAGGCAGCTGCTCAAAGTTGTCCCTACGCCTACGGCGCTCTCTAAGATCAAGGAGCAGCAGACACAGATCGTAAAGGTTGAGGGCAAGGACGGCAAAAAGGCTCCGCAGCGCACTCAGCACAACGAGATGTCCAACCGCAAGATTGCCGAGGAAATCGCAATCATCCAGGCTTGGATCGAGCAGAACCGAGGTGCCGATACGCCGGTTGCCTCGCGCCGCCAGCGTGCCTACCAGATCTTTAACGACGAGAAGGCTTTTGACGGCAAGCACGGTGAGCGTCTGATCAGGCGTATGACCGAAAAGGGTATCAGCATGCAGGCGATCAAGGTCGCTCCCAATCGCCCCGTGCACTTTACGGGTTTCTTTACGCTGGGCGCCGACAAGCCGTTCATTATGGTCGAGAACCTGGACACCTACGACGAGATCGTCAAGCTGCTGCGTGGCCGCAAGCACGCCAAGCTCTTTGGCATCAAGGTGGGCGGCGTGATTTTTGGCGGCGGATGCAAGGCAAGCGTCTCGCATGCCCTGGACGATTATCTGGCCGAGATTGGCTATCGCTTTAACTACGTCTACTATGTGGGCGATATCGACCGCGAGGGCGCGCGCATCGTCGAACAGGCTCGCAATGCCAATGTGGTTGAGATTCGCCTGCATGCCGGCATGTACCGCGCCATGCTCGCCGAGCATAAGCGTCGCGTGAAGGCCGGCGGCGAGTGCGAGCCCGCGGCTGCCAACCAGGGCGTGCCGCAGAACTTGGCAGCGACGATCAAGGATCTGCCCATGGTTACGCGCGTGCAGTTCCGCAACGTGCTGCGCGAGGGCGGGCGCATTCCGCAGGAGATTCTGATGACCGCAGACTATCGGGATGGCGACTCGGGAAGCTTCGACCGCATGCTCAACAACTAGGGCGTTCGGCCCCGGGAGAGCGGGGACACCGGCTTAGGTTTCCTGCTCTACAGTCCTGCTCACGACGGAGGCCACATTAAGTGGCCTCCTGTTCGTGCGGAACTCGCGATAAACCTAAGCCGGTGTCCCCGCTCTCCCGGGGCCTGTGGTTACCTGGTTGTTGCATGCGGCTCGCTTTTCGGAACTGGGCTGATATTTTCTTGATGTTAGGCGCTCTTGGTCCTAATGGGCTTGGGGCGCCTTCGCGTTTCCTCAGCTCCGCACCCTTGCGGGTTCGAATTCCTCCGCTTGCCCACAAGAAAGCGCTCCAGGTTCATAAGGGCCTGGAGCGCTGTGTTCTTAAGGGCTGGGACGGAGGGATTCGAACCCCCAACAGCCGGCACCAAAAACCGGAGTTCTACCGTTGAACTACGTCCCAATGTGTGGTGTTGCCCAAAAGCAACTCGTTTAGTTTACCTAATCTGCGAGGGCATCGCAAACGCCATCGAGCAGGCGTACGGCGAGTGTCTGCGCGTCGCTGGCCGTGAAGGTGCCGTTGTAGCGCGTCATGCCCGTGAGCTCAATGCGAATGCGTGCCGGCTTCTGCTGCGCGGCGACATTGGCAGTGCGGATGCGCTGGGCCAGGTTGTGGCACTCGGCGAGGGCGATCGTGGCGCGCGGCGCTGCATCTGCGGGCAGCTCATCGCTTGCGATCTCGAGCACTAGGTCAACGTCGGTTGGGACCTCGGAGTCGCAGAGCATCATGCCGCTGTTGTCGGTCGTTGCCGTGGCGATATTCCACATGCGCGACGCAACGCTGCGTGCGATGGGGTCCTCGCCGATAACGGCAATCTGGAAGCGCTCGAGCACGTTGGCGGCGCGAGCAAAACCGATACGGGACTCGGCTTCGGTGACCGAGGGCTTGCCCTCCCACACATGGTGCAGGCGGTTGATGTAGGCGTAGGTGTCCTGGAAGGCCATGCCGTCGGCAAACAGGCCGACATTTTCCTGGAACTGCTGCAGGGCGGCCTCGGTATGCGGACCAAAGTAGCCGTCGTCTTCGCCACAGGCAAAGCCCAAAACGTTGAGAGCGCGCTGCAGGGCCTGCACATCGGCGCCATGGAAATTGGGCATGCGCAGATAGAGAGTGCGGTCGCCCAGCTTATACGAAGCGTCTACAAGGGCGCTCCAGCAGGGGATATCGACGGCATGACCGGCAGCAAGGCCGCTGTCGAGCCTGAAGGTGCTGACGGCCTGCTCAGTGGTGGCTCCAAAGTACTTGTCGGTGACTTCGGCGGCATCAATCGTGTAGCCGAGCTGCAGGAGACGAGACTGCACGTCCTCGACGGCTGCTCCTTGCATGCCCGTTGTAATAGGTTCCATGAACGAACCCCTTTCAGCGTACCATTCGTACTATTTGAGCGTCTGTCGGATAGACAACGCAAAGGGATGCATAAACATGCACTCAACAGTGTAGCAAGTTGTGCCTAAATACGCTGCTGACAGGTTTTATAACCCCCGTTAGTTAAGACGCTCCACAAAGAAATCTGCCATGGAGAGGAACAGCTCGCGTGCGTGCGGATCAAGCTCAACGTTCTCGATGGCCGCTTTGGCCCTAGCGGTCAGGTCGAGCGCGTAAGTGTGGGCGTAATCGATGGAGCCGGTCTCCTGGAAGATCTCCACGGCGCGTGCGAGCTGCGCGGGATCATCGGTGCCTGAGGAAAGAATCGCCTCGACCTCGTCGTGGTGGCGCTCATCAGAGAGGGCGTGTACGGCGACAAGCGTGCGCTTGCCCTCGGTGATGTCGGTGCGGAAGTCCTTGTTGGCGGCTTCCTTAGTGCCGACAAGGTTGAGCAGGTCGTCCTGAATCTGAAAGGCAAGGCCTGTGTGCAGGCCAAAGGCGCGCAGCGCTTCGATTTGCTCATCGCTGCCGCCGCCGATAATGGCTCCGGCGGCAAGCGGCGTGGCTCCGCTGTAAAACGCGGTCTTGTGCGTCGCCATGTCCAGGTAGTCATCAACCGAGATATCAAAGCGCCCGTCGCGGACCCAACCCAGGTCGAGTGCTTGTCCCTCAATGGTGCGGACGATCATCTCGGTAAGCTCGTGGAGCACGCGCAGCTTCACGTCGGACTCCAGCGTAGGGTCGTCGAGAACCGTCTTGGTGACCATGGTGAGCGCCAGGTCACCACAATTGATGGCAAGGCCCGTGCCCTCGGTAAGGTGCATGCAGGGCTTGCCTCGACGAAGCTGTCCGTTGTCGGCGATGTCGTCGTGGATCAGCGCGCCCGACTGGAAATGCTCGATGGCCGCCGCGGCGCTGCGGGCACTCTCAAAGCTACCGCCCACTGCGGTTGCGGCGAGCATGCAGATAAGCGGGCGGTGGCGCTTGCCGGCGTTGGCCGTAAAAGCCGAGAGCGGCGCGTACAGGTAGCGCTCGATATCGGCAGAGGTCGCCTGTCCGTCAAAGAACGTGGCCAGATAGTCGTTAATCTGGTCAAAGTGCTGGGCTAAAAAGCTGGTAAACGGACTGGACACGGGTTCTCGCATTCTTTCTTGGGTTACATCGTTGCGGTGTGCAGATACCATATTGCCACATTGGAGTTGCCGGCGCGTCTGTTTTGGCGATTTGGAGAAACGGGACGCGTGCGCGTGCCGGCTGCTTATATAAGCCTAAAGTGCTCGAGCGCCTTGACGACGCCATCTTTGTCGACCGAGTCGGTGATGTAGTCGGCGCGCTTTTTGAGATAGTCTGGCGCATTGCCCATGGCGATACCGACATCGACGGCGTTCATCAGCGAGACGTCATTGCTGGCGTCGCCGATGCCGTATACGGTTCCATGGTGGGGATCGAGGGCGTCGAGTACAGACTGGATGCCCCCGCGCTTCGTGCATTCGCGGGGCGAGATTTCGGTTACCTCGAGTTCGAGCTCGTTAAAGCACAACAACGGCTCAAGTGCCTTATCTTGAGCGATGTGGTTGGCGAGCGATGTAGACATCAAGATCTTGTAGGCACTGTAATGTTGCAGCTGCGTGACTGCGTCGCCCAGGGTGCGCGCGTATCCGGGAGCATCGGGGGCATCGGCACTCATGCGCACGACGCCGTTGAGGCCCTCAAAGCGGATGACCTCGCCCGATTGCTCAAGGTAGGGGGCAAGACGCTGCAGCATACTGGGCGTCATCGACAGATCGCGAACTGCGTGTCCGTTGATCTCGGCGTAACCGCCCGCAAGACAGACGATGCCGGTCCAGGGCAGCTCAAGAAGTTTGGGGTGGATGCAACTGAGGGTGCGCCCTGTGCAGATAAAGGCCATGTTGCCGTTTGCAACGAAATCGCGGATTGCCTGCGAAACCGCCTCGTTGGGATAGGGGGAGAGGTCCCGCTCGTCTTCGGGAAGGTCTTGGGCGAGCCTGGGGTCTTGCCAGGCGAGCGTTCCGTCGATATCGAAGAAGCAAATATCGCCGCGCTTATGGGCTGCGCTGGCGGCAGGGGAGGCCGAGGTGGTGGGCACAAATTCCGGCTCGAGGCCCATGATCTGGTCAAAATGCTCTTTAACGCGGGGAACGGAGATGCCGATGATCACCTGGGCGGTCTTGCCCGTAATGATGAGGCCCTTGGCGCCCACCGCGACAAACGACGCGTTATCTGCAACGATGGAAGGGTCTGCGACCTCGACGCGCAGGCGCGTGGCGCAGTTGGTTGCGCCCACGATATTGCCAACGCCACCTAAAAGCTGAATTACCCGCTCAGCGAGGACGTGATCTTGATCGGATCGACTATCGACCTCGTCATTGGGAGATTGCTCTTTGGCAAAGTCGCTTCCCGTTAAACAATCGATTGCCGCGCGATTGGCGACATGATCCTCGCGGCCCGGAGTCTTAAGGTCATAGACCAAGATGAGTGCTCGAAAACTAACAAAAAAGATGAGGCTAAAGGCAAGGCCGATACCGAGCGCCAAAAGATAGGCACCGGCATGCGTGCGCATGAGCGGAATAAAGTTGAAGGCTGCCATCTCCATGAGGCCGCCCGAGAAGATGCCGACGATGCCAAAGAGATTCATGGTTGTGGCAAGGCAAGACGATAGGACTGCGTAGAGCAGAAAGAGCCCGGGGTGGGTGAACATAAAGAGAAACTCGAGTGGCTCGGTAACGCCGCAAACCACCGAGGCGATGATGGCGGGAGCAAGGATGACCCTGAGGCCGGCGCGGCGCTCGGGTTTTGCGGTGGAGTAGAACGCAGCTGCGATGGCAGGAAGGCCAAAGAGCTTGACCCAGCCGGTGGCGGTAAAACCGGCCCACGGTGCAAGTTCATTAAGGGGGCGCGTGCTATGGGAGAGGATGGGGAGCAAACTGCTCCACGTGGCGTAGATGCCGTCGTTAATGACCAGGTTGTCGTAGTAGATCGGCATGTAGAGCAGGTGGTGCAGGCCAAAGGGCTCGAGTGCTCGTTCTAAAAAGACAAAGATGCCCACGCCAAAGGGACCGACGCCTGCAAGCGCGTGACGCAGCGTATCGGTTACATCGTATACGTAGGGCACGATGGCGGCCGAGATAGCGGCAAGGGCAAACACGGCAAAAAAGCTGATGAGGTAGACCAGCGAGGAGCCCGAGAAGGTGCCGAGCCAATCGGGAACCTTGGCATCGTAGAAGCGGTCATGGATGGCGACGACGGTTGCCGATACCGCCAGCGGGCCGATAATGCCGGTGTCGAGCGTCTTGATGCCGTCGATGATGGTGATGCCGCTAGCGGAGGTCAAAGACGACGGGTACTTAAGTCCAAGATTGTCTCCGCTCAGCTTAATGATCTCGCTCAAAAAGAAGCAGTAGGCAAAATAGGCGACGAGAGCCTCGAGGCAGCAACGAGCCGGTTGTTTTTGGGCAAGACCGATGGGCAGCGCTACGGCAAAAAGGAGCGGGAGGCGTTTAAAGACCGTCCACGAGCCGCGCTGGATGATGGTCCAAAAAGCGTACCAAGGGGTTCCGTATACGGCGAGATCGCCGACGATGTCCGCAGTCGTTGCGAGAGCGGAGACGCCGACCATGAGGCCTGATATAGAAAACAGCATGGCGGGCGCGAACATTGCCCCGCCAAAGCGTTGGATTTTTTGCAGCATGTTCTGCCTTCCGAATATCGAGGCGCGTTGCGCGTGGGGAAACGTTTAAACAATGGATTCATTGTAGAGGACCAGACGAGTGTCGTACCGGCAGTTTTGAGCGAAACCGATTTGGGCATGACAGAAACCGTCAACGGCTAAATCCTGTCGCTTCACCGATATTCGGTTTAAACAACTTTAAGAAATGCTATCGTGCCTAGCCGGAAATGAATAATGTAGAGGTGAAACAATGCCAAAAGCGATATACGAAGGAATCTACCGAGAAATACGCTCGCGCATCATTAATGGGACCTATGCGTTTCAGGAGATGCTGCCAACCGAAGCCGAGCTGACCGCGGAATTTGGCTGCACGCGCAATACCGTCCGCCGCGCTTTGAGCATGCTGGCCGACGGGATGTTTGTGCAGCCCATACACGGCAAGGGCGTGCGCGTTATTTGGCTTAAGGGCGAAACCGACATGTTGGGCGCACTCGAAGAGGTTGAGTCGTTTGGCGAGTTTGCAAAGCGCAACAATGCCGTTGCATCGACGGACGTTAAGTCTTTCGAACATCTGGTTTGCACCGAGCAACTCTCTCGTCACCTGGGCTTTAAGGTGGGCGAGGAGTTGATTCGCGTAGTGCGTGTCCGAAGCCTCAACGGCAACGCGCGCCAAGTGGACCATGGCTATTTTTTGGCGTCGATCGCCAAGGGCCTGACTCCCGAGATCGCGGCAGATTCTATTTACGGCTATCTGGAGCACAAGCGCGGTGTCAAAGTGATGGCGAGCCGTCGTACGGTGAGTGTCGAGCTCGCCAACGATGAGGACTGCAGCTATCTTGACCTCGGCAAATACAACTGCGTTGCCGTCATGGAGAGTCAGTCGTACACCTCGGATGGCATCTTGTTTGAGGTGACGCACACTCGCACACACCCCGAGATCTTCCATTACCGCGTCAATTCCAAGCGATAGCCGGCTAGCTCGCAGCCTGACGAGACTCATGGCTTCAAAGAGAAAACGCCCGGTCAAACCGACGGTACATCGGCTTGACCGGGCGTTTTCTCTGCATTCGATAACAAATAATTGTTTATACAAAACTTGTCAAGTATCAAGTTGAAATTACCGTTCACCGAAGTTTTTCTACCGCTCTAGTAATACTTGTTCAAACAACTAGCCAAATAGCGTATCGTTCAAATCAGCAAAAGGGGCAAAGTCCCCGAGCCAATCTCCGAAGGCGGCGGCAAAGGGTGCCGCCACGGTGTGAAAGGGTGGATTGTAATGAAGAACGAAATGAGCAGAAGGCAGTTCCTGGGCTTTGCTGGTTCCGCGGCTGCAGTTCTTGGTCTGGGTCTCGTGGGCTGCGGTGGCTCCGCCGGCTCCGGCTCCTCTGCTTCTGGTGACGCTGCCGAGGTCTACTTCCTCCAATTCAAGCCTGAGGTCGACAAGGAGTGGAAGGAGATCGCCAAGGCGTACAAGGAGGAGAAGGGCGTCGAGGTCAAGATCGTGACCGCCGCCTCCAACACCTACGAGGAGAAGCTCAAGTCCGAGATGTCCAAGAGCTCCGCTCCGACCCTGTTCCAGGTCAACGGCCCCACCGGTCTTAAGAACTGGAAGGATTACTGCGCCGACCTGTCCGATACCAAGCTCCGCGGTGAGCTCATTGACGACTCCCTGGCTCTGCAGTCCGACGGCAAGGATGTGTGCATCGACTGGGTTCAGGAGAGCTTCGGCATTATTTACAACAAGCAGCTGCTCGAGAAGGCTGGCTACAAGGCCGAGGACATCAACTCCTTCGACAAGCTGAAGGCTTGTGCCGACGACATCCAGGCCCGCAAGGACGAGCTTGGTGTCGAGGGTGCCTTCACTTCCGCCGGCATGGACGACTCCTCCAGCTGGCGCTACACCACCCACCTTGCCAACATGCCGCTCTACTACGAGTTTGAGAAGGAGCACAACCAGGAGGACGACGAGATCAAGGGTGAGTTCCTCGACAACTACAAGCAGATCTTCGACCTGTACATCACCGACTCTACCTGCGATCCTTCGCAGCTTGCTTCCAAGACCGGCGACGACGCCACCAACGAGTTCGCAACCGGCAAGGCCGTCTTCTACCAGAACGGCTCTTGGGCCTACTCTGACCTCGTCAAGGCCGGCATGACCGACGATCAGATTGGCATGATGCCCATCTACATCGGTGTTGACGGCGAGGAGAACCAGGGCCTGTGCTCCGGCGGCGAGAACTATTGGTGCGTCAGTTCCCAGGCTTCCGAGGATGCCCAGAAGGCCACCGAGGACTTCATGTATTGGTGCGTCACCGCTGACACCCCGACCAGCATCATCGCCGACAAGATGGGTCTGACCGCTCCGTTCAAGAGCGCCAAGGAGACCACCAACGTCTTCTCGCAGCAGGCCGTTGCCATGGCCAAGGACGGCAAGAAGACCGTCGCTTGGGACTTCGTCTACATTCCCTCCGAGGAGTGGAAGAAGAACCTCAAGCAGGCTCTGATTGCCTACGCTGCCGATAACAGCAAGTGGGACGGCGTCAAGAACGCCTTCGTCGATGGCTGGAAGACCGAGAAGGCTGCTTCCGAGTAAGCAGTTGCTGCCCAAGCTATCTGATTAGCGACAGGGGGCGGGCAGACGTAGGTTTGCCCGCCCCCTGCATATTGAAAGGACCCTTTTATGGGCAAAGCACTCAAGCGCTGGTGGCCGCTCTTTATGCTGCCCACGTGCCTGGCGTTTATGATCGGGTTCGTGATTCCCTTTATCCAGGGCTTCTATCTCTCGTTCTGCCAGTTTATTACCATTAACAACGCGCACTTTGTCGGTATCGAGAACTACGTGCGCGCATTGTCCGATTCGCAGTTTGCCACGTCGTTCTTCTTTACGGTGGCGTTTGCCTTCCTGTCGACGGTGCTCATCAACGTGATTGCCCTCGCCATCGCGCAGGCGCTCACCCGCAAGGCGCTCAAGGGCACTAACATCTTCCGTACGATCTTCTTTATGCCGAACCTGATCGGCGGCATCGTGCTGGGCTACATCTGGCAGATCTTGATCAACTGCCTGCTCTCCAACATCGGCGCCCAGCTCATCGCCCTTAACTCTGCTGCTGGCTTCTGGGGCCTTATCATCCTGACCCTGTGGCAGCAGGTCGGCTACATGATGATCATCTACATCGCTGGTCTGCAGTCCATTCCGTCCGACTACATCGAGGCCGCCAAGGTCGACGGTGCCACGGCATGGCAGACGTTTTGGAAGGTTAAGGTCCCTAACCTGATGCCGACCATCACCATCTGCCTGTTCCTGTCCATCACCAACGGCTTTAAGCTGTTCGACCAGAACCTCGCCCTTACCGGCGGCGCCCCCGCGCACTCCACCGAGATGCTCGCCCTGAACATCTACAACACGTTCTATTCGCGTGCCGGTATTGCATGGCAGGGCATCGGTCAGGCCAAGGCGGTTATCTTCTGCATCCTGGTTGTTGCTATTTCCATGATCCAGCTTAAGGCCACGAGGTCCAAGGAGGTGCAGCAGTAATGAAACGCGATAAGGTTATCAACCGCGCGCTCTCGATTTTCTTTACGATCCTGTCGCTCGCGTGGATCTACCCCGTGTTTATGATCGCGCTCAATTCCTTTAAGAAAGCGACCGCAATCAGCACCACCACGGCGTTCGATCTGCTCACGCCCGAGACGTTCAACGGCCTTGCAAACTACGTGCACGCCCTTAACGAGCAGGGCTTTGCCTCGGCGTTTATGTACTCGCTCATTATCACGGTCACGTCGGTCGTGCTGATTTTGGTGTGCTGCTCC